>NZ_JBPPGJ010000008.1:0-285351 GCF_051594765.1 Oryzibacillus soli | reverse complement strand
GCGCAGCTCGGTGAAGATCCGGGAGATCTCTTCGCTGACCTTGAAGCCGTAAGACTCCGCGGACATCTCCGCCATGCGGATGCCGCCGAAGGGCTGCAGGGACCGCTTGAAGGGCTTGTCGGTCTGGAAGCCGACGACGGTCTCCAGGTCCTTGTCGAGATAGCCGGGGCCGTGGGAGGTGATGGTGGAGACGATCTCGGTGTCCATATCGAGGACGCCGCCATTGTCGATCTCCTGCTTGGTCAGCTCCATAACCTGCTTCCAGAGCGTATTGGTTGCTTCGGTAGCCGGGGCCAGGAATGCCTCGTCACCGGTATAGACGGTTACGTTCTTCTGAATGAAATCCCGAACGTTGATTTCTTGCTGCCATTGCCCACCTTGGAATCCTTCCCATTGTTTCATTGCAAAAACTCCCTCCGAAGAAAAACAGTTTTTATATATTTATATAACAGTTGCTCTATACCTAAAATCATACACCTTTCCCCCGGAAAGAAAAAGCGACGTTTTCTTGACACGTTTGTGTCAGACACAGAACAATTGGCAGGTAATCACCCTGTTTTTACGGACTTTTTCAATATTTTGCCACATCATCCACCAGCTCTAACCAGAACCGTGACAGAGCGGTTACAACGGTGTTCGAACGAACAGGCATAATGGAACAGAAAACAGAAACTTGTGAAACAGAATGACGACTCCGGTACACCTGTTTTCTTGACCCCCTTCTGTAGGAGGTTGTGGCGGTTCGCGAGCGCGGCATTCGGCCCGCACAAAGAAGCTAAGTTGCCGTCGAATGGGTCGACACAAGAACGAAGGCACCTGCTTACCGGGAACCGACCGGCTGCAGGTGCCTGAAGACCTTACGACGATGCAGGGATGGAGGACAACAACAGCGGGACAAAGACGGAAGCGCAGTTAGCTTGCCGGAAGCGGGCGACCACATGCCGGCTCCAGTCGCGCTGGTATCGGGGATTGGCGGACAGGAACATCTCGTTCAATCGCTGGAACGCCACGTGATAGGGGATGGAAGGATCATCCCCGTTCACCTCCAATTGCGAGATGTGCAGATAGATGCCGCCCGGCACCGTCAGCTTTTCTACGCAATCGGGAAGCCCGTCGAAGGTGCTGACCCGGGTGCCGAAGCAGGAGCTGATCTTCCCCGGCTGGTCGCTGTCGATCGGGAACCCGTAATAATCATGCAGATAGTATTTGGCCGCTTCGGTGGCGAAGACCTGGTTCTGAACGCCGAAATACTTGAAGATGACGAATTCCTCGGCATCAGGAGGCGTTACGCTGCAAGCCATCTTCATCTCCGGCAGGCTGACCACCTTCATCCGGATGGAGTCGTAGCGCTCTGAATCGTCCGCCGGGATTTTGACAGGCTCGTACTTGGTCAGGACATCTCCCGTCTCATCGTAGGTATTGAACGCCACCCCCGCCGAGTTATAGACATAGCCGGTATCCTGGCGGAACTTGCCGATAAAATACCCGTCCGCATGCATCCGCTCGTCATAGCCCTTGCGGTCCGGCCGCTTGGTCTCGTTAATCAGAATCTTGGCGTACCGACAGGCAGGCACGGTGAAGAGCTCCGTGTATTCCGGCAGATACTCCGGCAGATCCTCGAAGCCCAGGACCTCGTATCCCGCGATGACCTTGTAATTGCCGTCGCCTTGAACCTCCGTACGCACGGTCGTAATCGTGCCGCTCCTCCTGCTCTCGCCGAGCAGACCGGACAGCAGGGACAGGTCATCTTCCTGAACCAGCTTCTTGGTGAAGAAATAATCGTTCAGAATACAATTCGCATGCTCGAAGCCGGAATAGCCGCCATACCCCCGGCTCTCGTAGCTGATGGGCAGGGCATAGCCCACAAGCTTCATCTCCGGCCTGTCCACAATGGTGCAGAACTCATCGATTTGCTCCACCACCGTTTCCCTGGGCTGCTCCACAAGGCTCATCTCCTCCGCAATCTTCAGGATGGCCGGTTTAACGGCTGGGCTGTAGCCTTCGGGCAATTGCTGCGGCAGCGCTTTCTTTTTGGGGTTCACGGCTCATTCCACCTTTCTCTGGTGATCTCCAGTCTGCAGCCTGTAAAATAGATCGGATGCCCCTCTTCATCCTTGGCGAAGGAGGCGTTCGGAATGGTTTCCGTCAAGGCCATTCCCACATCCAGCAAGGGGGCAATCTGGGGCGCGCAATCCAAGGGATTATGGGCATAGACGCCCTCTGCCCCCAGATGCTCGAAGGCATACTGAACCATAAGCGAGATGGCTTCGGTATCCAGCTTGGCGTGCCAATGCTCCGTATGCCACACATGCCCCAAGTCGATCCAGCGCTGCGCATCCATCGTATTGAAGACGATCATGCCGATCAAGGGATAATCGGGCTTCAAGCATACCGCCCACATATTCTCCCGGGAGGCGAACCAATCGGTCGCCTTCCTGCAGCCCGGCTCATCCGTTGGCCACGGATGGTCGTAATTCTTCATCACCGACCGGTTCCGGTCGTTGGCCAGAATATGAACATCCGCGGCATCTTCGGGATAGAACCGGCGGATGATCAAACGGCTTGTCTCGAACAGGAACGGCCGTTTCTCCGCGTTCTCATAGACCACCGCCTCCTGCTCCGCCAGCCGCTTGACCAGCTTGACGATCTCCGGCACGAACCGGGGAGAATAGTCCGCGGGCATGACTTGAATCGACAGCTTCTTCACCACATTCATGGAATCCCCTCCTTGCCTTCCACTTTACCGCATAACCTGGGAGCCGTATTATCCGTTCTTAACATCCTCCAATCGGATCCAGCAGGTGGTCTTGACATGCTCTGGCCCATAGCCGCCATCCACAACATAAATGGAACAAGCCGGCTGCACGCTCTTCCTTAATCCGTTTTCCCTGACCCACCTATCCAGCCGGGATTCCAGCACCTGCCCGTCTCCACAGCAGCCGCTCTCCAGCACCGCATAGCTCCCCTCCGGCAGCCGGAGCACCTCCAATCCGCTGTTCGCGGATGGCACAGCCGCCGGATCGAGCCTGACGCCGCAGGTGCTGGAGTCCGCTGTCTTGGACACATAGAATTCCCGTACGGCTCGGATCGCCTCTGGCTTGTGGGACGCCAAGACGTTCATGACCGCATGCGAAGCCTCCTGCTCCGCATCCTCTCCCTTCCGGGTAGCCACCAGGAAGGTCCTTTCCTCGGAACGGGTCAGGGTGATCCGGTCATAGTCCTCCCGCTTCTTCACCGGCAGGTACAGAACAAGCCGCTTGACCTGACCGTCCTGGCGAAGGTACTCTTCGTAGTAACCCTCGGCATCCGGCTCGAACATGCTGGTCTTCAACCAGCCGTCGTAGAGATCGTTCCATGCCTGTCCAATCTCCTCCTCGTCATTGCGGACGGCGGTTCTGGCACAGACCAGCCCCGTCTCCGGATGGACGGCGGCATCGCAGAAGACGCTGTTCCGGAATGTCCCCAACAGATCCGGAGCGTATTCCACGGATACCTCGTAGCAGAAGCGGTTGCCTCTTTGAGGCCCGTTTCTGCCGAAGATTCTGCCCCGGTAGGCAGGCAGCAGAAGGCTCAGACTGCGAACCGCATGATCCTCGATCCCTCTTAATTGCGGGTGATAGAACTTGGCACGGATGGTCTTCGGGAGATTCTCCGATGCGACGGTTACCTGCCGCGATGAAGCGCCGTCGAATCGGGGGAAGTAATAGAAGGCGCGGCTATGACGATATTCCAACGGGGTCATGAAGACAGCGGACCTGACGCTTCTGCATAGGGCTTGCTGGGAGCTGTAGCCGCAGCCGTAGGCGATGTCGACGAGGGAGATGTCCGAGCACCGGATCAGATTGAGCGCATTGGAGAGCCTCCGTTTGCGGATATATTCCTTCACCGAATGTCCGGTGAAGGTGTAGAAATCCCGGTACAGCTGCATGATGGAGGTGAACCCGGCTTGGGCCGCCCGCTCGAGAGCGATCTTGCCGGTCAGATGCTCCTCGATGTAATGAATGGCTCTATTGAACCGCGTAATCCTATCCATCTGGAAGAGCTCCTCTCGTGAAGCAGACGCTCCCGCTCCCGTTCCCGTATCCTCAGAAGATCATCCGCCTATGATTTCCTTAATGCTGACATTCCGGTTGGTATATCTGCCCTTTCTCTCCGTGCTCTTCCCATATTGAATCGCTTGAACGGGGCAATAGTGAAGGCAGGCGAGACACAGGGTGCACCGGCTCCCCCACTCCGGCTTCCCGTCAACGGCAATGTTGCCGCTGCCGCATACCTTCTCGCAAGTCTCGCAGCCTTGGCAGGAATCGGTGGCATGGAACTTTGCGGGCTGGATTCCGTTCTTCACGAACATCGGATGGACCACACCGGTTAATAACCTAGCGGGGAACCCCTTTTTGAGCCGAAAAACGCCCCGTTGCCTGTCCATAACGGCTTCCCGGATGCTCTCCAAAGCCTTCTCAGCCGCACTCAGCTTGGCCTCCTGTCTTTCCTTGGAATCCACATCGCCCATGATGATATAGTTATTGGGCATCACGATGGAAAACCCGCTGCTTAACTCCATTCCCTTCCGCTTCAGCTGACGGTTGACCACGTCCATCGCGTTGCCGATATTGCCCCCGCAAGTCGCTACACCAAACATATAGTGGCTGTCATATCCGTCCAGTTCAAGCCCTTCGAGAAAATCGAGAACGATCTTGGGCGGTCCCCACGAGTGTGTCGGAAATACGAAACCAATCGCTTCCCGGTCCTTCAATGTGTACTTGTAAGCTTGCGAACCGCTGTTCACGGCGGCGGCTATCGATACGAGCGGCTCATGAATATGCTCGGCGATTTGTTTGGCGGCGTAGAACGAGTTCCCGGTGCCGGAAAAATAAAAAATCATCGGATTCACCCTTTCGGATTATGGGAGAGCGCAATCTCCACGGATTTGAGATAAGCTTTGGAAGTGAGCGTCGCGCCGCTGATGGTATCCACCTGAAGCGACTGCGCATGAATGACCCGGCCATAGAGCTGGCCGGTGAAGGTGGCCGATTGATTTTCCTTGTGCATTAACAGCTCGATTCGGGTAACCTTGCCCTTGGACACCGTGACCTTGACTTCGTTAGCCCTCCATTTGTACATGCCGCCCTCGTATTTGCCGATATAGGTGCCGTCCTTCAGCTTGCTGAAATCAATGTTGCCGATGGGAAGATTTCGAGCCTCGCGATGCTCTCTGGATAAGAACGGCCATCCGATGGCCAATCCGGTCACGGTGACCGCGGTAATCCCCAACAAGATCTTCAACATGATCTTCATCTCCTCTGGCTTCCTCCGTTTCTTAATCCCATACGACCGTCCGGATGGATTCGGCGGCCCGGAACCTTTCCTTCAAATCCGGCGTCACATGAACCAACAGGTCCTTATCCACCAAGACAGCTCCCGTTCCGGGAAAACCTCTCAATAGAGCGAGCCCCTTCTCCATGCCGGCCAGGAACAAGATCGTGGATAACGCATCGGCCGTTGTGGAGCTGTCCGCGACGACGGTCACACTTACGAGCCCTGAATCGGAGGGATATCCGGTGGACGGATTCAGAATATGGTGGTATCGGTACCCTTCGGGGCCGGCGAAGCACCGCATGTAATCTCCGGAAGTCACGACGGCCTTGCTGCTTACCGCCACCGAACCGATCAAGGCGTGGTTCATCCTGGGATGCCTAATACCTACCTGCCACGGAGAGCCGTCAGGCTTCGTTCCCAAGGCGACGACATTGCCTCCGATGTTGCTGAAGGCCGATGTGACGCCATATTCTGTGAATATATTCACAAATTTGTCACCGGCAAACCCCTTCCCTATCCCCCCAAGGTCTACGGACTGCCCTTTTCTCCGAAGGCCCGCCGTCTTCTTGCATGGATCCAGCACCAGGTCCCTGTAATTTACCAAGGGTAGCAGCCGGCTAATCGCGGCTTGCTCCGGAGGCCTTGAGCGATCCCTGCCTTCTTGCCATAGAGCGGCCAAGGGGGCGATGGTCACGTCGAAGCAGCCCTGGCACCTGCTGGAGAAGCGCACTGCCTGCTCAAGCACCGCCCAGGTGTCATCGCTTACGAGTATGCCGGCTCCCCCGGCAGTCCGGTTGATCCGGCTGATCTCGCTGTCCGGTAGAAAGCGGCTCAAGAGCCTCTCGATTCGGTGCGCTTCTTCTTCGACAGCCCGAAGAGATGGTTCCGCATGCTTCCCGTAAGCCCGATGGGTCATGACAGTCCCCATCCCCATGTGAGCGGAATCCGCAATCCATGCTGACACCACGGTCACTCCTCCTTAGGTACCCTATACATCCGTCAGCCCTCTTAGCACAAAATCCGTCAGATAATCCAAAATGTGCGGAAAGTACTGGATGCCGATCTCCTCCTTATGGGTATCTACCTGGATCAATGCCGAGAACATCGCCATGATCAGCTCGCTGTCTATGTCCGTCCGCATCTTGCCCTCGGCCTGCCACTTCCGGACGAGCTCAATGGCGCCGCCATATAAGAATTCAACCGAGCTGCCCCCTTGATCCTCCCGGAACATCTGCTCCAGCTTGCCGAACACGTCCCGGTTATACCACATCTTCAGGATCGGATTCGAGTTCATCCCCTCCAGGTTCTTCGCCAGGAATTCCTTAATCAGCTTCGCAGGCTCGTCATCCGGGTTCACCGATTCCATGATGCTCATCTTGAGCTTCGCGTTCTCGTCCAGGTAGATCTCCATAAAGAGCTTATCCTTCGAGGAATAGTAGTTATAGAAAGTGCCGACGGCGACTCCCGCCTTCTCCGTGATGTCGGAAACATTGGTGTCCTTGAAGCCCTTCGTTTGGAACAGCTCTTTCCCGCAGCTATAGATTTCCGCTTTCTTATCCTTCAACAGAGGAACCTCCAACATGGTGAATGAATATTTTTTGGTTCATTCATATCGTACTATATCCATATTTTCCCGTCAATGAGAAAAAAAGAACATCTCAGGAGGCTTGGCCCGCCTCCTAGGATGTTCTTCTGCATTCGGCCGCTTCTCAGCCGAAGCGCCGTTCCAGCTCATGCCGCCCTTCCTCCGCTTCGGTTCGGGGCAGGCTGCCCTGCTCCAGCTCTTCGTCGGTCAACTCCAGAATCCGTCCGAAGAACGCCCGGGCATCCTCCAGGTACAAGTCCGGAGACTGTACCGTCTCCAACAGCTCGAACCAGACATCCTCCGCCTGCCCGAACCGTCTCGAGGATTCATAATGATCCGCCAGAAGCACCAGGGTTTCCGGCGGTATCCGGTAGGTCCGCAGAGATTCCCGCAGCTCTTCGATGTGACGGCTGCAGTCCACGCCGGGCACGTCCGCTCCCAGCCGAGCGGAGGTCACCATCAGATAGAGGGCTTTGATGAATCGCCCCGAACTATCCGCATGCCTTCCCAGATTCTCCAGTACCCGCCCCTCCTCCTGGAAGACCAGCGCCAGGCTTACCGTCTTGTCCAGGTCTGGCTCGCCGTTCACGCTCAGGAGAGTCAGGAGCTCCCGGTCCGTCATCCCTAAGAGCAGGCCGGCCTTGGGCAGCCGCAACTTGCCGTAGAATTCCTCCAGCTGCAGGAGCACCGCCTTCTGCTCCTCTTGGACTTTCAGCCGCATATACCGGGCCATGACCTGTGCCAGCTGCTCAATCATCCGTAAGATATAGTCGCGTTGGAACATGTCCGGCTCCTCCTCTCTTGCAATCGATCCTCGCTATTTCCCGCCGGGGCGTTTGACATCTTTTTACAACCTCCCCAGTTGGCCCTATGTTATAATGACTGTATCACAACTTGTAAAGGCGTGGAAACGAAAAATGCCCATCCAACATGAAACCGAGCTCTATGCACCGGTCAAAGCCTACTTCGAGAAGATGGGATACGAGGTCCGGGGCGAGGTGCGCAATTGCGACCTGGTGGCGATCCGCGGCGAGGAGGACCCGGTCATCGTGGAGCTGAAGAAAATCTTCAACATCCCTCTGCTCGTCCAAGGGCTGGATCGTCTCCGGACTACAGACCGCGTATATGTAGCGGTAGAGATGAACGCGAAGGGCCGCGCTCCCCACGGGCTGGGCTGGAGTGATCTGGTCCGCTTATGCCGGCGGCTGGGCCTCGGCCTCATCACCGTCCGCTTCTATAAATCGAAGAAACCGCATGTGGAGGTCCAATGCGATCCCGAGACCTATGTCCCCCGCAAGACCGCACGGAGAACGGCAGGGCTTGTAGCCGAATTCCGCCAGCGCTCCGCGGATTACAATGTCGGAGGCAGCACTAAGGTCAAGCTGGTGACCGCCTACCGGGAGAAGGCGCTTCACTGCGCCTACGCTATGCATACACACGGTCCTATGACCACCAAGCAACTTCGGGAAATCACCGGCAGCTCCAAGATTACCGAAATACTCCAAAAGAACTTCTACGGCTGGTACAGGAGAGTCAACCGGGGCACCTACGAGCTAACCCCGGCCGGCCGGGAGGCCTTGCGCCTCTTCGACAGCGTCATCCAAGGCTTGGATGCCGGGACGCTTCCCGGTTGATCCCTCCACGGCTGTATCCATAAGCACGGCACCGGAGAACCGCATCACGTGAACCACCGATCGAACATTCATGTTGGATAGGAGATGCGTGTGCCATGACCAAAAGCCGTGCCGTTTCTGCCCTCGTGTACGCCGCCGTACTGCTGTTCTTGCTGGCTGTTCTGCCTGCCGCCGTCCGGATGAAGCCCCATCCGCTGACTCCCGCCTTCGCCATGCTGCCGGCACAGACCCGGGAACCGGGGAATGCGCTCATCGTCGATCCCACCCGCCCCCATGCCGAGGTTCCCCCCGGGGCGGAGACCGCTTCCAGTGCCGCCCCCTTATCGGACAGCTCCTCACCGCCGGCTTCGACGGAAGCTGCAGCTGCCGGCCCCGAACGAACAGGCGAGTGGAGCCCCTCGGGGACTCCGCCCATACCGGCGGCCTCCGCTCCTACCATCGCTCTTCCAGCGGTGGCGGCTCCCGAAGCCTCGCCTGCCGGGCCTTCCGCAAGCGTGACCCAAGCCGTCTATCAGCCGGGTTCCCCCTCCCGAAACGCCAAGTTCAAGCCCATTCCGGTGCTGAATTACCACAGCGTCTCCGTGGATCCGGGCAATATCGTCGTGATCCATCCGGACAAATTCCGGGAGCAGATGCAGTACCTGCATGATAATGGCTATTCGACGCTGACGCTTAAGGAATTTACGGATATTTTCGAAGGCGCGGCAGAGGCTCCGGCCAAGCCGGTCCTGCTCACCTTCGACGACGGCTATACCGACAATTACATGACGGCCATGCCGGTGTTGAAGGAATACGGCTTCCATGCCACTTTATTTATGTCACCCGGGATGGTAGGAACCGCCGGTTATATCGATTGGGATCAGGCGAGGGCTCTGCAGGAGAACGGCTGGGACATCCAGCCCCACGGCATGACGCACCCTTCGCTTCCGAAGCTGTCCACGGATGACCAGACCCGGGAGATCACCGAGGCCCGCCGGCTGATCGAGGAGCACTTGAAGGTTACCGCCGACGTCTATTGTTACCCGTACGGTCAGTATAATAAGGAGACGCTGGACATCTTGACTCGGCACGGCTTCCGGTACGCGTTCACCATCGAGCAGGGGAAAACCGCGGCCGGCCAGCATCCCTACAAGCTGACCCGGATCTTCGTCAACGGCGAGGAGAAGCTCGCCTCTCTCATACACAAACTAACCAAGTGGTGAGCCGCCTCCCTTACATAATAACAGCCCCGGAGAACTCTCCGGGGCTGCATCTGGTTTAGGACTCCTGCTCATTCTCGTTATCAATCTTCGCAATGTGCCCCTGAACGGCCTGCATCGCATCGTCCTGCTGGTCTGCCTGGTTCTCCAGCTTCTGGTCGATGTCGCGGATCTCCTCACGCGCCTGGTCCATGCTCATGTTAATCTTCTTGTTGTAGGGCATACCGGTTCCTCCTTGGGGACTGACTTCCGTTTCCCGACTAGGTTGTGCCGAGGAGGGACGGCTTATTCTTCCCGTACCGGCTCCCACGGGAGTTTACGTCCATACCGCGTTACCGCATCCCTAGGCCTCTCTGCGCTAGGTTCCCGCACCTACCGGCTCCCTCGCCTTCATCTTCTCCCTGGCCAGCAGAGCCTTGTGCATCCAGATGGCCGCCTGCTGGCCGTCGCCCATGGCGATCACCACCTGCTCGGAATGCACGCCGATATCTCCGGCCAGCCACACCCCCGGCACCGAGGTTTCCTTCGTCCGCGGATCCGCCAAGGCATGCTTGTTCTCCAGTCGCTCCACTCCCAGCTGCTGCAGGAGCTCGGTCCTTACCTCATTGCCACCGAACGCGATAAATGCCTTCTCCGCCTCCACCTTGGCGCCATCCTCCAGAATAACGCCGCGGAGCTGACCGTCTCCCTCCGTCAGCACCTCCCGAATCGCCTGGGCATGAACCGGAATGCCTCCCTTCTGAAGCGATTCAAGAGCCTCCTCCGGAACGGGCTCCTTCCCATGATTCACATACACGAGGCTCCCGGCCGACCGCCGCAGCACCTCGGCCATGCTGGCCCCCGTTTTCCCGGAGCCCAAAAC
This sequence comes from Oryzibacillus soli, assembly GCF_051594765.1. Lineage (NCBI taxonomy): Bacteria > Bacillati > Bacillota > Bacilli > Caryophanales > Paenibacillaceae > Oryzibacillus > Oryzibacillus soli. Next base: position 274,755 of record NZ_JBPPGJ010000008.1, on the reverse strand, counting down.
CAGGGTACGCTTGCCCCGAATTTCATAGCTGTCGCAATCCGGGCAGACATAGATGCTCTTGCCCATACAAGCCTCAAGCCCCGGAAGGTCCGGGTACCGGTCCTTCACCCCCGTAGCCACCAGCAGAACCGCCCCTTCATAAGAGGAGCCGCTGCGGCAGGTAATCCGAAAGCCTCCATCCAGCTTGACGGCGCGCACCGCCTCCTCCGTGACGAATCGGACCCCATATCGGCCTGCATGCTCCCGGCCCAGCCGCCTCAGCTCCTCGCCTGAGACGCCATCGGGCCATCCCAGCACATTATGATAGCCTCTGCAGAGCGTGGATCTCCCCGAGCCCGCATCCATAACCAGCACCTGGTGCTGCCCCCGGCCCAGCTGAATGGCGGCCTGCAAGCCGGCAATGCCTCCCCCTACGATCAGCGCATCCCATTCCATAATGAAAAACCCCCTTCCTGTGCCATTCCTTATAGGATGGACGTCCGAAGGGGGAACTATGAGAGCAGATGGGGGATGGAATCAAATCAGCTTCAAGCCGCTGATGAGAATGATGCCGGCCATGGCCGTCCGCAGCGGCGTCGGCGGAAGCTTGGCGCTCAGCACGCTGCCGATCAGCACTCCGGGAACGGAGCCGATCAGAAGCCGGCCCGCCAAGGCGAAGTCCACGTTGCCGAAGCTGGCGTGCATGATGCCCGCTACGGTTACGAGCAGGAAAGCATGGGCGATGTCCGTGCCAACAATCTCCGATGTCTTCAAGCGGAAGAGATACAGCATAGCCAGAGCGAACAGGGAGCCCGATCCGATGGAGGTCAAGCCGACGATAAACCCGAGGACAAATCCGACCGTCACGGTCAGGATTTTCTTGTCGGCCACGACATGCTCCTCCACCTCACCGCTCTTCTTCTCCTTCAGCTTCAGAAGCGGCTTCACTAGCGTGGCCACAGAGGCAATGATCAAGACTACGCCCAGCGCATGCTTGGTGAAGGACTCGGAGCTGTGGAATACACTGTCGAAGGCCTTCAGGATCAGCACCGCCGAGATGGCGCCCGGTATGCTGCCGTAAGCCAGATAGCGCACCAGCGTCTTGTTCACGGTGCGCTGCCGCCAATGCTGAACCGTACCGAACAGCTTCGTAATGGAGTTATAGAACAAATCCGTGCCGACCGCGATGGAAGGATTGATGCCGATCAGAACCAAAAGCGGGGTCAGAAGCGCCGCGCCGCCTACGCCCGTCAAACCAACGAGAAGTCCGACCAACAAGCCCAATAATGAAATTTCCCATCCCATCCAAAACACCACCCGTTCGTTATTCCTAGTAATTATATTGGAATTATAGTTCAATCCTTCGTGAACTGTAAAGATAAATTTTAGTAATTTGATCGGAAATGTGAGGTTGTTTTCATCTCCTTGATTTATCAGCTTCTCTTATGGGGTTTCATATTACACCTTATGATATGTGGCGTATGCCGGGTGGGTTCCTGTCTCTCCGAACGCAAACAAGCCCGAAATATCCGACGGATATCCCGGGCCAGCCCTATGAACGGCCGTATGCAATTAGGCGGAGCCTTTTATTTTTCCCGAGCCCAGAGGGCTTGCGGTCGTGGTCTTCTCCGTGTGCCGAAGCATCAGCGGAATGAACAGCTGACAGACGGAGCCTGCGATCAGCACCCAGGCCAGCTGCCTGCCGTCCAGCTCTTTCAGGAACAGGATCAAGGTGAAGATGGAGATCACTCGGCCCGTATTGATGAAGAATTCCCGGACCACGACGGACTCCACCCGGAAATTGCCCTTCAGGGGGAGCGTGCCGACCAGCCGGTAGAAGATCGTCGTCAAGGTATTCCCCTGGAGCGGGTTGAAGAAGGAGTAGACGACCATGAAGCCGATGACCGTCCAGACGTTCAAGCCGAACAGCATGAGGCTGGCTCCGGCAACCAGTCCCACAGCGGAGACCTGGAGATACAGCCCTGAGTACCGTTCCTTGGCGTACCGGGAGATCAGGGTTCCCATCAATATCGTGATCAAGGAGAAGGCTACGGTCATGTAGCCGACCTTATCCTCGCGGCTCATCACCTGGTACAAGAGGATGTTGGGCAGGAACAGCATGATGCCCTGAAGCAGGCCATAGATCAGATAGGCCCACAGAGACCGAAGCCACATGGGATTGCGGCGCATCATGGTGATGGTGTGGGGCAGGTAATAAGTCTTGTGCTTGGCGGGCTTGGGACCGATCCGCAGGCTCCCGATGGCCGCCAGAATGAACATGACGAAGGCGAAGCCGAACACCATCATGTACCCGTGCAGTCCATCGAAGGAAGCGATGATCCGTCCCGCAAGGGCCGGGCCGATTAGCCCCGCCGCGGTGAAGAAGATATTGTTCATGGCCAGGTAATGAATCCGGTTCCGGTCATCCGATACGTCATACATGAGCACCAGGTATCCCGTCCAATAGAAGGAGCTGGATATGCCTCCGAAGAGAGCGAACAGCCCATACCAGTGCACCACGTTCTCTCCGGCAATGATAACGCAAATATAGAAGAGGGAGATCAGCACCAGCCCCAGCCGGTAGACGTACATTCGGTCCGTCCGCTTGGCAATCCAGCCTCCGGCGATGAAGGCAGCGATGGTGACGCTGAAATTGATGATGTTGTACATGCCGTTAATCCACAGATCGCCCGTCAGCCGCCAGAGATACAGATTCAGGAATACCCCGGACATGGAGGCTCCGAACTGGAAGAAGAAATGGATCATGAGCGAAAGCTTCGCTTCGCGGCTTAAGGTTCTCTCCTCCGTCTGCGGACCGCTTCGCCGCCGAATACGCTCTATCATTCCAGCCCATCGTATGCCCAACCCCATCCGCTCCTTAACAGCTGTATCTGCAACAGCTCTCATCTGTTCTTCTATTGTAACACAGGGTGACACAGAGCCTGAGCCTGCATATCTCGCGGAATATCGCCCTCTCGTACCAAAAAACCCCGGCATGGAAGCCGGGGCGGGGGGCACATAACTCTACCTTATTTTTTCTTCAGGTTATCCCATGTTTTTTGGAAGGCGTCGAAGAGCTGGTCCTTGTTGTTCTTGCCGGCCACATAGGCCTGCATGGAGGCACCGAATTCCTGGCCTGCGCCATCCGGGAATTTCATGAAGTTCCAGGACAGCAGCTTGTTGTCCTTGGAGTACTTGGTGATGTCGGCTGCGATATCGCCCAGATCCTTGGGATCCGCCGGGATGTTCGTGAACGCCGGGATGAATTTGAACTCTTTGGTGATGTACTTCTTGCCGGTATCAGAGGTGACGAGCCAGTTCAGGAATGCCTTGGCCTCCGTCTTCACCTTGGACTTATTGTAGACCACCCAGTTGTTCGGCACGCCGGTCAAGAGCTTGTCGCCTGCGGCGGCATCCTCGCCGATCGGCATCGGGAGCAGTCCCAGCTTGATGTTGGGGCTGATGCCGTTGATCTGCACCTGGGTCCAGTTGCCCTGCTGCATCATGGCCGCTTCGCCCTTGGCGAACAGGGTGACCTGGGAGTTGTAGTCGGTGGTCAGCGGGTTCTTGTTGCCGTACTTCACGGTCAGGTCCAGGAGCTTGATCCAGTTCTCCATCACGGGATTGCCCTTGAACTTCTGGGAACCGTCATTCAAGCCCTTGATGAAGCTGTCCGGATCCGGCTTCTGGTTTGCGAAGGCCACGTTCAGATTGTGGAGGCCCAGAATCCACCATTCCTGATAGCCGTTGGCGAAGGGGGTGATGCCGGCCGCTTGCAGCTTCTTGGCCGCTTCCTCCAGCTGGCTCAGCGTCTTCGGAACATCGGTAATGCCCGCTTTGGCGAACAGATCCTTGTTATAGACGTAGCCATATCCCTCGATGCCCAGCGGCATGCCGTAGAGCTTGCCGTCCTTCGTCATCGGTTCCTTGGCGACGGTAACCACGTCCTTCACCCAAGGCTCTCCGCTCAGGTCCTCCAGATGCTCCATCCATACTTCTCGCTCGGCGAAGCCGCCGTTGTTGAAAATATCGGGAGCGTCGCCCGCTGCGAACTTCGCCTTCAGGGCTGCGCCGTAATCCGCGCCGCCGCCGACGGTCTCGATCTCCAGCTTGACGCCGGGGTGGGAGGCTTCGTATTCGGCTTTCAACCGGTTCATCTGCTCGGCGATCTCGACCTTGAATTGAAAGATCTTGACGGTCACGTTCTTCTTCGGAGCCTCGGAGGCGCCGGTTGTCGCCGCTGCGGGAGCCTTGCTTGCGTCGGCCGCCGGTTTGCTTTCGTCCTTGCTTCCGCAGCCTGCCGCGACGGACGCCGTCAAAGCCAGAGCCAAACCTGCCATGGAAAGCTTCTTCTTCATTCTTGTGTCTCCCCTTTAACATTTGGTTGATTGCCTTGACTTCAGTATAGAGCAAACGTTTGCGCTACCCCACCCATGATATTGAACAATGAGGTGCAATATATTGTCTAAGCGCTTTCATGATCCGCAGCTCTCTCATCTGAGCCCTCGGGAGAACCGCAGCCGGCCTCTTATCCCTTGACGGAGCCCGCAGTGATGCCTTCTATTATATGCCGCTGCATGGCCAGGAAAAAGAGTACGATCGGCGTCACGCCCAGCACCAGAGAGGCCAGGCCCAGATCCCACTGCTTGGTGTACTGCGCGAAGAAGGAGCTGGCCGCCAGCGGTATGGTTCGCAGATTCGGGCTGGTCAGAATCAAGAGCGGAAGCAGGAAGTCGTTCCAGATCCACAGGCTGTTAAGCAGGAGCACGGTGACGGTCATCGGCTTCAGCAGCGGGAAGACGATTCTCCAGAAGACGCCGTACGGGGAGCAGCCGTCCACCACTGCCGATTCTTCGATTTCCTTCGGAATGGACTTGATGTATCCATGATACAGGAACACGGAGAGCATGGAGCCGAAGCCGAAGTAACATAGGATGAGTCCCAGCCGGCTGTTCTGGATCCCCAGCATGCTGACCACCTTGACCAGCGGGATCATGATGGACTGGAACGGGATGATCATGGAGGCCACGAACAGGCCGAACAGCGTCTGATTGAACTTGGACGGGCGGCGCACCATGCGGTAGGCGGCCATGGAGCTGAACATCAGAAGCCCGATGTTGGACAGGGCGGTGATCAAGAGCGAGTTGCCGAATACATGCGGGAACTTGATGATTTTCCAAGCCTTCGAGTAGTTCTCGAAGTGCCAGGACTTGGGCCAGCCGGCGGAGTCGGTGAGCAGATCGCCGAAGCTTTTGACCGAGTTGATGATGGTAAAGTAGAAGGGCACCAGGAACAGGAGCGCCAGCAGAATGGCCAGTACCTCGGCCGTAAACACTTTATACGAATAAGTACGTCCGGTCTCCATTATGCCTCCACCTCCCGCTTCTTCGTCAAGTACACTTGGATGCTGGTGATAATGGCCACGGTCAGGAAGAACAGCAGCGCCTTGGCGGTGCCCAGGCCATACCGGTTGTTCTGGAAGGCCTCGGCATAGATGTTCAGAGCGACGGATTCCGTGGAGCGGAACGGCCCGCCCTTCGTCAGCGATACGTTCAGGTCGAACATCTTGAAGGCCCAGGAGATGGCTAGGAACAGGCATACCGTAACCGCCGGCATGATCAGAGGCAGAATGACCGACCGCAGCGTCTGCCCCAGGGTGGCACCGTCAATCTTGGCGGCCTCCAGAAGCTCGGAGGGAATGTTCACCAGAGCGGCGATATAGATGACCATCAGATAGCCGGCGCCCTGCCAGACGCTGACAATTAGGATGCCCCAGAATGCGGTGCTTTCTGTCCCGAGCCACGGCAGCTGGAAAAAGCCCAGGCCCGTAGCCTCTCCCAACGAGGCGAAGCCCTTGATGAAGATGAACTGCCAGATGAAGCCCAGCAGCAGTCCGCCGATAACGTTCGGCAGGAAGAAGACGGTCCGCAGCACGTTCCGGCTCTTCAAGGGACGCGTTAACAGGAAGGCCAGGACGAAGCCCAGCAGGTTGACGAGCACGACGCTTGCGACCGAGAACCGGGCGGTGAACCAGAAGGCCAGCCAGAAGTTCCGGTCCGACGTGAAGATGGCCCTGAAGTTATCGAAGCCCACCCAGCCTGCGGTGTTCCGGACTCCGTTCCAATCGGTGAAGGAATAATACATGCCCAGCACGAACGGTACCAGCACGATAATGGTAAAAAACAGGAACGCTGGGCCGACGAACACCGTCTGCTGGATCATCTCGGAACGGCGAAGCGACAAGCGGGAGCCTGCCGCGGCTCGGGCGGGATCGCTCCCTGTTGTTGCGATCGTAGGGGGTTGCAGCTCTTTCGACATTTCCTCTTCTCCTTCCTTCCCTCGTACCGGTGCAGCGGGGAAGCGGCGACCGGACATCAGGGGTTCTATCCATGATTTAAGTATAGAAGGCGGGGAAGCGGCGGAACACGCAATGACGTGATGATTATGGTGGAACATATTGACCTTGCCTGCTACAATGAAGCTCGAACCGTTAAATCGGTTGCACAAATGGACAAGCCGAAGGGGGAGCACCATGTTCCGGATCCGGGGAAGCATCCGCAATAAGCTTATCTTGTTCATGCTGATCGCCACGATCGTCCCCATCGTCACCTCGATCGCCATTACCTACAAGTACACCAAGGAATCCGTCAAGCGGACGGCTCTCCAGGAGAACAGCAACCTTCTCTTCCAAGGCAAAACCAATCTGATCCACTACTTCAACCTGATGGACCAGGCAACCTTAAGCGCTTACAGCGACTACAAATTTTTCAATATCCTGCAGCGGGGCTACGAGAACAACCGGGACGACCAGAGCCAGCTCCTCGCCGGCATTCAGAACATGTTCCGCTCCATCAACGAGACCTACCAGGTCCATCTGGATCCGGTGAAGAGCAAGGAGCACTTCATCTATACCCACGGACGCTTCCTGAACAGCGCCAAGCCGGAGAAGACGGAAGACGGGGAAGGGCCCTTCAAGGGGTACCAGGCTTATCTGGAGCCGACTCACTGGAGCCATGATTACAGCGTGACCTTCTTCCCGAAGTACGACCCGGTGCCCGTCATTACGTATCACCGCCCCATCTTCAACGTGCCGGCCTCAGACCGTCTTGGCCTCCTGTCCATCGACATCCTGCCGACCTTCATCGAACGGATCAGCGCCATGCTCTACAACCAGGACCACGAAGACCTGTATCTGCTGGACCCCCAGGGCGTGGTGGTCTACAGCAGCAAGCAGGAGGACTGGGGCAAGGTGCTCAATAAGGGCTGGGTCTCCCACCTTCTCGCCATGGAAGGGGAACGGGGGGCCTTCGAATGGGTCAGCGACGGGTTCTCCGGCATGGAGATCTTCGAGAAGCTGGAGACTCCCTATATGAACTGGACACTGGTCAAGCAGATCCCTTACGACCATCTGTACAAGAATGCGCGGGACCTGGCCGGCATCAACGTGGCCGTCTTCACGCTGTTCCTGGTGGTTGTCATCGCGGCCACGGTCTATATTTCCATCCGCTTCACCGCGCCGGTAAGGCTCTTGATCTCCACCATCAACAAGATCCAGACCGGCCAGCTGAACGTGGACATCGACGTGAAGGGCAGCGACGAGATCGGCATCCTCGCCCGGCGCTTCCGGCTTATGATGCAGACCATCAACGAGCTGATCCTTCGGGAGTATGCGCTGGAGCTGGCCAACAAGACCAACGAGCTGAAGGCGCTGCAGGCCCAGATCAACCCCCACTTCCTGAATAACGCTCTGCAGTCCATCGGCACTCTGGCCCTGCAGCACCAGGAGGTCAAGATCTACTCCCTCATCGCTTCCCTCGGGAAGATGATGCGATACCATATGAACACCAACGAAACCGTGGTGCCCCTCTCCAAGGAGATCGATTACGTGAAGGGCTACCTGGAGCTCCAGCAGCAGCGCTTCGACGAACGGCTCCAGGTGGAGCTGGAGGCGGCGCCGGATTCCCTTGCCGTGAAGCTGCCGAAGATGACGCTGCAGCCCATCGTGGAGAACTTCTTCAAGCACGGCTACGATACGACCCGGGAAGGGCGCATCCGGATCGAATGCAGCCTGACCGAAGGCGGTGAAGCGCTCCGGATTACGGTGGCCGACAACGGGAAGGGCATGGAGGAGGAGGAGCTGAAGGCCCTCTCCTCGAAGCTGGAGCAGGATCCGTCCTTCGTCTCGGAGGGACAGATCAGCATCGGTCTCTTGAACGTGATTCAGCGGATCAAGCTGTATTTTAACGAGAATGCCAGGATGAACGTATCCCACGCCGAGCCCACGGGGCTGCGGGTGGAGCTGCATATTCCCCTGGCGGATGGAGGGAAGCCGCAATGAAGGCCTTGATCGTGGATGATGAGAAGCATGTCCGGGACGCCATCAGGCTGCTGACGGATTGGGAGAGCTTCGGGATTACACACCTGCTGGAGGCCGAGGACGGGGAAACCGCGGTCCGGATCATCCGGGAGGAGCATCCGGAGCTGGTGTTCACGGACATGATGATGCCGGGCATGGGCGGCGCAGGGCTCCTGGAATGGATCCACGGCCATGCTCCAGGAACGAAAACGGTGGTCATCAGCGGCCATGACGACTTCGATCTGGTCCGGGCAGCCGTCAAATTCGGCGGACTGGATTATATTCTGAAGCCCATCGACCCCGGGGAGCTTCAGGACGCCGTCCGGAAGGCGGTCGAGAGCCGCAGGCAGCAGGACGCCGCGGTCCGCGAGCAGCAGCAGAAGACCATGGAGGTCAACCGGATCAAGCCGGTGTACTGGGACCGGATGCTGTCGGACCTGCTGGACGATCCGGGCAGCTTCGACAAGGTCAAGACGAGCCTGGTGAAGGAGCTGGGACTGCCTGCGGACTGCCGGGAATGCCGTGTGGCGGTCATCGCCATGGACACGGTCCCCGAGGAGCTGCGCCGCAAGTTCAGCTCCGGCATGGACCTGCTCTACTTCTCCTTGACCAACATCTGCAACGAGGTCCTGAATGAGCGGCAATCCGGCTACGCCTTCCGCCATTGGGGCGGGTCCGGGTATATCGTGCTCTTATATTGGCGCCATGCCGAGGGAGTACCGGACGACATCCGCCGGATCCATGAGAGCATCTACCGGACCCTGAAGGGCCGGTTCGACTTTGGGCTGGGCGGCAGCAAGCCCTTCCCCGGCGGTGTCGGAGCCGCCTACCGGGAGGCCGTGCAGGCGCTGCGGAGCCGGAATCTCCTGAAGCGTACGGGCTGGATCCACCAGCCCGTGCAGGATCCGGCCGCCTCCCGGAAGCCGCTGGCCTTCGGCGAGTACGAGGAGCGCCTCCGGCTGGCCATTCGCAGCGCTTCGCAGGAGCAGATCTTGATGGCCGTGGGGATGTGGTTCCAGTCCTTGGAACGGCTCACAGCCATCAGTCCGGACCAATATGAGCTGTGGACCCGGGAGTACGGCCTGTTCCAGGCGCGCTGGGCCAAGGAGCTCTTCGGCGAGGAGCAGGGGGAGCTGCCGGAGGAGTGGCTGGCGCCGATCCATCCGGAGCCCCCGCTTCACGACGACGGCACCTTGTCGCTTGTGGTCTGGCAGGACCGGCTGATCCGCAGCTTACGGACCATTGCCGAGCAGTACCGGCGGCAGCAGCAGGAGGACCGCCATGTGATTTTTGACATCGCCAAGTATATCGAAGCCCACTACCGGGAGGAGATCACCCTCCAGGACATTGCAGACCGGTTCTTCCTGAGCCGGGAATACATCTCCCGGAAGTTCAAGCAGGAATTCAAGGAGAATCTGTCCGATTATATCGGTCGGATCCGCATCGGGAAGGCCAAGCTGCTGCTCCTGAACCCGGACAGCCGGATCGCGCAGGTGGCCGAGCTGGTGGGCTACCAGGATGAGAAGTACTTCAGCAAGGTCTTCAAGAAGCTGACGGGGCAGACGCCCGGGGAATACCGCAAGAATCCGACGCCCTGCGACGGCGAAGGGTGAACATTCGACGGCGATCCGGTTATTACGTCTCGCCCCTGCATCGGGCGTATGGTATACTGGATGGGTGTAATCGAGCCGGCAACGGCGCAAGTCTCTTTTTTCGAGGTGAACCATCATGAGCATGCCCTTGGAGGTGCGGGACCAGCCTTATGTCCGTTCCGCCAAAACCGCCCAGCCGAAGAAGAAGCATACCTACAAGATTCTCTTCCTCCTCTGGGTATTCTTGATCGCCAGCGGCGTATGGGGCACCAAGGTCTACAGCGATCATCTTCGTTCCCAGATCGCCAACCAGATCAACGCTGACACCCGCGTACAGCTGGAAACCATCCAGAAGGATTACCAGGCCCAGGTCTCGGACCTGAAGGTGACCGTTCAGAGCGACATGGCGAAGCTCCAGACCAAGCTGGACTCCCTGACGGAGCTCCTGGCCTTCGCCAAGGATAGCGCCAATTCCAAGACCGACAACAGCAACCAGCTGTACACCCAGCTGTCCGACGTGAAGAAGAAGCTGGAGGAGCTGGAGAAAAGCCTGGATGTGCTGAAATGAACGCCAACCAAGCCGTAAACCGTCTATTCCTCCTGGCGACCGCACCGTTCCTCGGAATGGCCGCCTGGATGCTGACCCTGACCACGGACAAGCTGATGCCGTCGCTTCCGGAGGTGGACCGGCCTTCCTTCACCGCTTATTCGGCCCAGGAGGAAGCGGCTCCCCTGGTGACCAAGCTGGACAACGCCGTGAAGGACGGAGCCGCCATCAAGACGACCATCGAGAAATACTTCGATATGTACCATCAGAGTGCCAACGAGGTCTCCGTCATGCTGCAGAAGGCTTCGGCCCAGGCCGGCAAGCCGGCGGCCATCTTCGAGAGCCGGATCGACTCCGTATTCGGGTCTCCTGTCCGGCAGGCTTCCTCCGGCAACATCGACCTGAAGCTGTACCGCTTCAATGACCGCAACTACAAGGGATATGCCCTGAAGGCGAATCTGAAATCGGACAAGGCCATGAAGCTGGCCCTTGCCGGCGATAAGATCGGCAGGAGCGAGACGACCCTGTCCGCCGTGAGCCGCCTGGGCGGCATCGCCGGAGTGAATGCCGGAGGCTTCGCCGATGACGGCAACGGCAAGCGCTATCCGACGGGCAACACGATCCAGAACGGCAAGTATGTCTACGGATTCTTCCCTTCCGACGACCTGGCTTTCGTGGGGCTGGATGCCAACCGCAAGCTGGTCGGCGGCAAGTTTAGCCGGGCCGAGGAGTTGGACAAGCTGAAGCCCGTGTTCGGCGCCTCCTTCACCCCCATCCTGCTGAAGGACGGGCGCAAGACGACCATCCCGGTCAAGTGGATGACTAACCCTTACCGCGCCGCACGAACGGTGGTGGGCAACTTCAAGAACGACCAGATCCTCTTCATCGTCGCGGACGGTGTAGACGAGCGCGGCGGCTCCGGCGCTTCCTTGGCCGAGCTGCAGGACAAGCTGCAGCAATTGGGGATCCGCGATGCCTACAATCTGGACGGCGGCGGCTCCTCGACTCTGGTCTGGGGCGGAGAGGTCATCAACAGTCCCTCCGACGGCCGGATGCGCTCTATGCCGACCCACTTTGTCTTCTTCAAGTGAAACGTATCCATCCATGCAAGAAGGCCGCGGGCAATCTGCCCCGCGGCCTTCCTCACGTTCATGCTATTTCCGGCCGAAATCCGCCTTGATCTCGCCCCATTCCTCCGTATTCCACTTCCGCACCTTGTTCGGGTACGTGTGGGTTTCCAACCAGCGAACCGCCCGGTCCGTCAGCTCCCATATTTTGCGGGTGGATTCGTTGCGGGGCAGGTTGGACGCCACCTTCTTGTTCCGGAGCCAGCTGAGAGCGGTTCTGGAGTCCGTGTAGACCGTCTTGGCGCTGCCCCGTTCCTTCAGATAGGAGAGAGCATGGACGATCGCGATGAATTCCCCCAGATTATTGGTCCCGTTCTCGATCGGTCCCACATAGAACAGGATGTCACCGGTCTGCGTGTCCACGCCTTTATATTCCACCGGACCCGGGTTCCCTCTTGTCCCCACGTCCACTGAGATGCTGTCGTAGTCGATCTCCTCCTCCGCAGCCGCGGCTGCCTTGGATGCCTTTCCTCTTGAGCCTGCTGTCTTGGATGCTGCGGCTTCGCCTCCTTGGCCCCACATCTTCTTCCAGCCCGCCGCCAAGGCCGCCTGCGCCTCCGAAGCCGTCGAATAAGACTTGTATTTGGCTTGGGGGTAGCCGTCCACCTGTGCCTTGCACTCCGCCCAGGTGCTGTATACGCCTGCTTTCTTGCCTTCCCAGACTACATAATATTTGCTTGCCGCCATAGCATTGCTTCCGCCTCTCGCAGTTCGTTTTCGTACGGTACGAAGATCGTACCATGACCAAGCAGTGCGACTCAACCCAGCCGAGCCGGTAAGGTGCAGAAGATGTTAAATAGAATATTTATTTTTTAATCATCATTGGTTATAATAGATTTATGGTTGTGAACGGATCGCTTCGTTATCCGCACGGGAGGTGCTGTAATGTCTTTTTATTTGGTTATGGTGGTCTTCGTCCTGTTCCTGGGGGCTATCCTGTCGGCTGCCTATAATGATGATAAAACCAAAGGCCTGTAATTGCCGATCTGCCAAAAAAGCATCGCCCCCCGCGAGGAGGGCGATGCTTTTTCGCATTCATATTGCTTAGCCGAGTGCGCGGTTCATTTCACGCAAACATTCGGAACAAATATGCTTCTCTTTGAAATCTACGATATCATCCATAGAAGAACAGAATACGCATCTCGGACGGAAACGCTCCAAAATAATATGATCGCCCTGGACCAAAATTTCAACCGGGTCGCCCTCATTCATCTGATAACGCTTGCGGAGTGACTTGGGCAATACAATTCGTCCAAGCTGATCCACCTTACGTACAACACCTGCCGGTTTCATAGCACTTCCCCCATTCCGCTTAATATACTCTATTATAACAGTTTCATAGACTTTTTGGAAAACCCTTCTCTGAAAACTCGCTGAAAATTTATTAAAATCTTTAAAAAGAAAAGTAGAAAGGATCTAATTTCCCGACATTTTTAAGGGTATGTACCGAAAATTATTAGGATTCTTGTCCTCCCTATCCATTGAAGCAGTCCAGAGCAGAAGGTCTCAGGATAGAATTATGCTACAAGCTGTTACAATAAACTCATAAAACTGTTTTGCCGTAGCGCCTCATAGAGAACAATGGCAGCCGAATTCGACAGGTTGAGCGACCGGACCGCGTCTGTCATGGGCATCCGGATACAGGTATCCGCATGTGCTTCGATAATCTCCGGCCCCAGTCCCTTGGTTTCTTTCCCGAAGACCAGGAAATCGCCGTCACGGTAGGAGACCTCCGTGTAGAGCCGGTTCGTCTTGGTGGTGGAGCAGAAGAAGCGCCCCTCCGGGAACAGCTCCTTCACCTCTTGGAAGCTGTCGTGATAATGCACTTGAACGGCGTGCCAATAATCCAAGCCCGCCCGCTTCAGCGTCCGGTCATCCGTCTGGAAGCCCAGGGGACGCACCAGATGGAGATGGGTGCCTGTAGCGGCACAGGTTCGCGCGATGTTCCCCGTATTGGCCGGAATCTCTGGCTCGACTAACACAATATGAAATGCCACTGGATGTCACCTCGTCATGGATTCCTTTCATTATACACCAACTTGTCCCGAAGTGCATTTTACACTCGTTTAACTTTTCATTAATACCCGGTTGATAGAGGAATGGCATAATGGAGACTAAAGGTGTTCCCGAACGAAAGGAGATGAAGTAATGAAGAAGAAGATCCTGGTTGTCGACGACGAGCCCTCCATCTCCATGCTGCTTGAATTCAACTTGAAGCTTGTCGGTTATGAGGTCCATTGCGTATACGACGGTGAAGCCGTCTTCGAAGCCACCTCGACTTTCCGGCCGGACCTGATCGTTCTGGACCTGATGCTTCCCAAGATGGATGGCATCCAAGTATGCCGCAAGCTGCGGAGTCAAAATAATATGGTGCCGGTGCTCATGCTGACGGCCATGCAGGATTTGAACGACAAGATTGCCGGCTTGGACAACGGCGCTGATGATTACATGACCAAGCCCTTCAGTCCCCAAGAGCTGATCTCCCGAATCCAAGCCATCCTGCGGCGGGTCCAAGCGCTTCCCGGGGATGCCAACCCTCCGGCCATTGAGATCGGCAAGATTACCGTTCTTCCTGCCGAACGGGAGGTGCTCGTCAACGGAAACCCGGTAGACTTGACTCCGAAGGAATTCGAGCTGCTTCTCTTCCTCTGCAAGCACCGCGGGAAGGTCCTATCCCGCCAGCAGCTGCTCCATGGTGTATGGGACTATCACTTCCTGGGCGATACCCGCATCGTAGATGTGCATATCAGTCATCTCCGGGACAAGCTGGAGACTCAGGCCCGGAGCCCCGAATACATCATTACCATCCGCAATGTCGGCTACAAGCTGACAGAGCCGGCTGTGAAGGAATCCTTGGCGTAAACAGCTGCTCCTTCATAAACAAGCCCCCGCATGACCGTCGATGGATCGAACGGCCAATGCGGGGGCTTTGGTGTGCTTCTGTTAGAGCTTGAATCGCGAAACCTCTTGCTGCAGCTCCTCCGCCATGCTGTTCAGCGTCGCGGCGGAAGAAGCGATCTCCTGGATGGCGGCCAGCTGCTCTTGACTTGTGGCAGCCACGGTCTGTACTTTGTCGGCGGAGAGACGAGCGATCCGGGCGGTTTCTTCCACGGAAGCCGCTACCTCCTCCGAGCCGGCCGAGATCTCCTCCGACGTTGCGGACACTTCCTCGATCTGGGACGCGACATGCTCGATCGCCTCCCGGATGCGGGTGAAGGCCAGCCCTGCGGCTTGTACAACCTGGAGACCTTCCTGGGATTGCTGCATCCCCTCGTTCATGCCCTTGACCGCAGAGGAGGTGTCCCTCTGGACCACGTGGATGAGGTCTGTGATTTGCTTTGCAGCCGTCTCCGATTGGATGGCCAGCTTTTTTACTTCCGTTGCTACAACCATGAAACCTCTGCCCTGCTCACCGGCACGGGCCGCTTCGATGGATGCGTTCAGAGCCAGCAAACTGGTCTGGGTGGCGATATCCGTGATCACCTGAATGATCTCGCCGATCTCGGTGGAATGCTCGTGGAGCTTCCTCACACGCTCTGCCGATTGTTCGGCCGCTTGATAGATCACGTTCATCTGCTCTACGGCCCGCTGCGCAGCCCGGTCGCCTTCATCCGCTTGGGCTCGGGCCGTCACCGACTGCTCGTACACCGAAGCGGAGGACTCTGCGATCCGACCGATGCCTGCCGTCATCTCTTCCATGGCCCGGGCGCTATCCTCCGCACCCCGGACCTGCTGCTCCGCTCCGGTTGCCACCTCCTGCGATACGTCCGAGATCATGGAGGTCCCTTGGGACGTTAATTCGCTGCTCTCGGTCAGCAAGCGGGAGCTCTCCGCCATCTTTCCGGCGGAGCGTTCCACCTTGCCGATGATGGATCGAAGCTGCTGAACCATAGCCTCGAAGGTGCCGGCCAAATCTCCGATCTCGTCCTTCGTCCGCACTCCCAGCTTTCCGACAGTCAAATCACCGGCGGCGATCTGCTTGGCGGCTGCCGTGATTTGGCGGAGAGGCCGAGATATCAGCAAGGAGCATAGAATACCGATGCCGATGGCAAGAGCCACGATGATGAAGCTCACCACCATACTGGTCGTCTGGTCTCTATTCGCACTGTCCTGAACGGCCTTCTGTTCCTCTCCCATCCGCTTCAGATGATCATTGGCCATTTCCTCCGCCAGCACCGAAATCTGCGTAGCCAGTGGGAACAAGCTTAACGATGCTTCTCGAAGCGCCTGCTCATGGGGGAGGATCATAATGCTGTCCACCCGGGTCTTGTATTCCTTAGCCAGTTCGATCACCTTTTTGAAGCTTGCTTTATCTTCCTCCTTCTCCACAGAAGGAAGGACCTCTTCAATTAAGTCGATAATCTTCTTGTTCGAGGTCTGCATCCGCTGGACCGCAGCAGGATTCTGTGTAAGGAAATATTCCCTCATGTAATCGTTCTGTTCGAGGCCTGCGACCTGCACCCGCTCCACATGGGACAGCACCTGCACCCTGACCTCAACCAGATCTTCAAAGGATTTATTAATGTTTCGCAATGAATTGAAGGACAGGCCGCTAACGGCCGCCGTAAGCAAGGCCACAGCCATAAAAGCGCCCACGAGCTTGCGTCCGATGGTAATCTTCATAGACATCATCTCTCTCTCCCTGCAGTTGTTAGCTAATATAACATCAACCGAACATCATATCTGTGAAGTATATCATAAGAGGTAAAAAATTTAAACTCCGGTTAATTATTCATATAAAAAAACCCGGCGGGCATGCCGCCGGGTGATTGGGTTTCTTAGCCGTTCTTGCGCTGGAACTCGCCCATCAAATCAACCAGTGCCTTACAAGCCTCATAAGGTACGGCGTTGTAAGTGGATGCGCGAAGATGACCTACGCTGCGGTGGCCGCCCAAGCCGACGAAGCCGTTCTTCTTGGCTTCCGCCAAGAATTCTTTCTCCAGCTCTTCGGTTTGAAGCTTGAAGGTAATATTCATGATGGAGCGGCTGTCCTTCTGAGCCATTCCTTCATAGAAGCCGCCGCTGTTGTCCAGCGCGTTGTAGATCAGGTCGGTCTTCTCGCGGTTCAGCTTCTCGACGGCGCCGATGCCGCCCTTTTCCTTGATCCACTTCAGCACTAGGTTGACCATGTAGATGGAGTAAACCGGAGGCGTATTGTACAAGGAATTGTTCTTGATGTAGGTGCTGTAACGAAGCATGGTCGGCAGGTGCTTCGGGGTCTCCTTCAGCAGATCGTCCTTGACCACAACGACGGTTACGCCGGAAGGACCGAGATTCTTCTGGGCGCCCGCGTAGATCAGGGAGAACTTGGAGGAATCGATTCTGCGGGACAGGATGTCACTGGACATGTCCGCTACGAGCGGAATGGAGCCGGTATCCGGGAAAGCTTGGTACTGGGTCCCCGCGATCGTTTCGTTGGAGGTGACATGCAGGTAAGCGGCATTCTCGGGAATCTGGATCTCGCTCAATGCCGGAATATGTAGAACGCCTTCTTGGGAGCTGGCTGCGATGTGGGTTTCACCGATCAATTGAGCTTCTTGGTACGCCTTCTCCGCCCACGAACCCGTCATGACGTAGCTGCCGACCTTGCCGGAGGCGAGCAGGTTCATCGGGACCATGGCGAACTGGGTGCTGGCGCCGCCTTGAAGGAACAGCACTTTATATCCGGACGGAAGCTCCAGATGCTCAAGCAGAAGCTGCTGGGTCTCGTCGTTAACGGCTTCGTATTCTTTACTGCGGTGGGAAATCTCCATGATAGACATGCCAATCCCCTTGAAGTCTACGATTTCCTCTTGCGCACGCTGCAGAACTTCCAGCGGAAGTGCTGCCGGGCCCGCATTAAAGTTATAAGCTCTTTTCATGTAAATCCACACCTGCCCCTTCACGTTTTCATCTATGATAGCAAGATTCACTAGGTTCTACAAGTAGGTATAAGGCTGTCACACAAATTTTACTTTTCTCCTTTACAGCGTTCCATAAGAACAACATCAAAGAGATAAATGAGTAAATCATCGGCCCAAAAAAGAAGCAGCCTCCCAACCGGGAGACTGCCATAGGTTACGCTTATTCAGGTAATTTGTATACATGAACCTGCTGCATGCCGAACTTCAGACTGTTGTCTCTGGAGCCTGGCAGGAAGATATCCACCTTGTTTCCCTGGATGGCACTACCCGTGTCGGAGGCAATGGCGTACATTCCGCCGGCGGGAAGCCCGTTGTAGGAATAACCTTCTATATAGAGCCTGGTGCCGAGTGGAATGACGTTGGGATCCACAGCTACGGTGCCCAGCTGAAGGGGCCTGCCGAAGTAGTCCACGGCCCCATAGCCGCCGTTCTCGCTCGGACTGGCCGAATAGGCGGTTGCGGTGAAGCTCGAGAGCAGCTGCATCTTGGGCTTATACCACGCGGGCGCATGATAGTTCCCATCCTCGTTCAGAATCGCGATGAAATTGTTCGGATCCCATTGGACGCGGATGCCGGAAGCTTCGGAGATGAACCGGAGCGGTATATAGACCCGGCCTTCCTGAAGGATCGGCGCGGAGGCCAGCTCCACTTTCTTCCCGTCGACCTCAACATCCTGCTGTCCCGTTACCATTTCAATATGAGTACCGTCCGAGTTCAGCATATGAACCCGAATCCGGCCGTTCTCCTCGGACCACTGGATCTTATATCCCAATTCCTCCAGTACGAAACGGACCGGTACCTGGGTCAGCTTGTTCTGATCGATGAAGGGCTGCGCATCCGGAAACCGGATCAGCTCGTCATTGATCTGGACCTTCACGTCCGAACCCGCGGCGGACGAGGCCATGGCCGGTTCAGCCCCTGCCCAACAGGAAAGAGCGACCGCCGACGCACATGTCAAAAGTAAGCTTTTCAGCCCTGTGCGAAAAATATTCAATTGTATGTCCTCCTTGTAGCCTCCGAGGTTAGCTGTCGGGTTCGGGAAGAAGGTTTTCCCTAGCACGCTCTTACTGACGCGCTCATTCACCCCATGTAAATCGTCCCCCGTACCAGCACTTTTATTTTGGTATGTATGCTGGATTCGGCACTACATAAGCTAACATATCGAGCAACGGGCTGGCAACCGCCAAAACATTCCAGCCCCCCATCCTGACAAGAAAAGAGGGACTATCCATGTCCGGCAGCACATACCGATTGTTCACGGCAGTTCCTTTGCCCGCGGAGATCAAGAAGTCTTTGGCTGAGTGGACCCGTGCCCATAAAGCTCTGTACCCTTTCCAGAAATGGGCCCACACGGAGGATCTGCATATTACCCTCTATTTTATGGGGGACACGGAGGAGGAACGACTCCCGAGGATTATGGCATCCCTGGAGGAGGCCGTTTCTCTCCACGTCCCGTTTAAGCTGCGCCTGAGCGGTTTGGGCACCTTCGGTCCTCCCGCGGCGCCCAGCATTCTGTGGACCGGCCTGGAAGGGGACAGAGACCGTCTCGTCAGTCTCCAGCGGGATGTCCTTCAGGCCCTTGTCCGTGTAGGCTATTCCAAAGAGGACAAGCCTTTTCGTCCCCACATTACCCTGGCCCGCCGTTATCAAGGAGACCGTCCCTGGACGCAGGTCCGAAGCAAGCTGCCTGAGCCGGCTGGCCTTGACGGCCTCGAATGGACCAGCGGCTCGGTCATCCTGTACCGAAGCCATCTGGGCCGCAGTCCCATGTACGAGGTCGTGAAGGAATTCCGGCTTCCTGTTCTCAGCGCCACCTGAAGTTGGCACCCTTCCTTCCCCCGCGCCCATCCGGATCAGGGCACCCTAGAAGCATCCGGATGAAAGGGAGGAACGCCCGTGTTGACTGAGCACAAGCGCACCGTTCTTCGGGACCGCAATTATGTTTTATTAGACGGCAAATGGCGGCACAAAGGCGAAGAACCGGATTTGTCCTTTCTGGCCGTGGAGCTTCTGAATGACGGGGACTTTGAAAATGGGCTGGACCGGTACGTCTCGGCCCTGCACCGTCAGATCCACCAGGTTCATCTGGGTGCCCCGCTGTTCCGGTTCGAACAGTGACGGTAAAAAAGCCCTCCGGGATCAGGATCCCGGAGGGCTTTTGAATGTGATTGATGAATACCTGCCAATTAGCAGCCGAAGTACAGGGAGTACTCGTGCGGATGAATCCGGATGGATACCGCTTTGGCTTCTGCACGCTTCAGCTCGATGAAGTTGTTGATGAAGTCTTCGGTGAAGACTCCGCCTTCGGTCAGGAAGCTGTGGTCAGCTGCCAGTGCATCCAGAGCTTCATCCAGGGAGCCCGGAACACTGCGAATCTCGGCTTTCTCGGAGTCAGCCAGCTCATAGATGTTCTTGTCAACCGGACCGTAGCCCAGCTTGCGCGGGTCGATCTTGTTCTTGATGCCGTCCAGACCGGCCATCAGCATGGCAGCGAAAGACAGATACGGGTTAGCGGTGGAGTCCGGAGTACGGAACTCGATCCGGGAGCCCTTCGCGTTAACGGCTGCGATCGGAATACGGATGGCAGCGGAACGGTTGCCCTTGGAGAATACCAGGTTAACCGGAGCTTCGTAGCCCGGAACCAGACGCTTGAAGGAGTTGGTGGACGGGTTGGTCAGCGCGATCAGAGCCGGAGCGTGGTGCAGAATACCGCCGATGTAGAACAGAGCGATTTCGCTCAGGTTGGCGTACGCGCCCTTCTCATAGAACAACGGAATGTCGTTGTTCCAGATGGATTGGTGAACGTGCATACCGCTGCCGTTGTCGCCGAAGAGCGGCTTCGGCATGAAGGTTGCCACTTTGCCGTATTGACGGGCAACATTGTGGATGATGTACTTGTACTTCTGCAGGTTGTCGGCAGTCTTGGTCAGCGTGCTGAAGCGGAAGTTGATCTCGCCTTGGCCGGCGGTAGCCACTTCGTGGTGATGACGCTCGATGCGCAGGCCTGCTTCTTGCATCAGGCGGCACATTTCGGAACGGATGTCTTGTTGAGTATCAACCGGAGCTACCGGGAAGTAACCGCCCTTCACGCCGACCTTGAAGCCCAGGTTGCCGCCTTCTTCCTTGCGGCCGGTGTTCCAAGCGCCTTCTTCGGAATCAACCTCGAAGAAGGATTTATTCATACCGCTCTCGTAGCGGACATCGTCAAAAATGAAGAATTCGGATTCAGGAGCGAAGTATGCTGCGGTACCTACGCCGGTGGTTTGCAGGTATTGCTCTGCTTTAACGGCGATGGAACGCGGGTCGCGCTCGTAACGCTCGCCGTCCGGAGTGAAGATATCACACAGGATGACCAGAGTCGGATGTGCGGTGAAAGGATCCACGAAGGCAGAGTCCGTATCCGGCATCATAACCATGTCGGATTCTTCGATACCGCGGAAGCCGGCGATGGAGGAGCCGTCGAAGGCTACGCCCAGTTCGAAGGTTTCGGCTTCTACTTCACATGCCGGGATCGACAAGTGATGGGATTTGCCGCCGATATCGGTAAAACGAAAATCAACCCACTCAATACCTTTTTCTTTGATGAGATCCAGCACTTTCTGAGCAGACATGGATAAATACCCTCCCTAATTCCGAACATTATTGGTTTGTAATGCTATGATTGTTCAAGTTTTCAGTCAACTTGCACCTATTATAAAACGTTCGGTTTTAAGCGTCAATACTTATGTAAGGTATTTTTTTGGGCCATGTTAGGTATCTTCACAGCACGGTTCATAATATCGCCAAAAAGGCTTATTCCCAGTGGAAACCCTTGGAATAAACCTCTTTCTTCATTATATACACTTCTGAAATCCCGAATATTACTTCTTCCAGGAGCCGGCCAGAATAGGCTCTTTGCGGGTGGTGAAGGACTTGCCGCACAGAGGCGCCAGCTTCTCCAGGTCGGACAGCAGATCTGCGAACTGATCCGGGAACAGGGATTGTACGCCGTCGCCGGTCATGGAATTGTCCGGATCGGTGTGCATCTCGATGATCAGGCCGTCGCAGCCTGCGGCAACGGAAGCCTTGGTCATCGGGACGACCAACTCCCTGCGGCCGGTACCGTGGCTGGGGTCGGAGATAACCGGAAGATGGGACAGCTGCTTCAGAACCGGGATGGCGGCCAGGTCCAGCGTATTGCGGGTGTAGGACTCGAAGGTGCGGATGCCGCGCTCGCAGAGCATGACATTCGGGTTGCCGCCGGCCAGGATGTACTCGGCTGCGTTCAGGAACTCATCGTAGGTAGAGCTGAAGCCGCGCTTCAGCAGAACGGGCGTCTGGATCGTGCCCAGCTTGCGGAGCAGATCGAAGTTCTGCATATTGCGGGTCCCCACCTGCAGAATGTCGGCGTATTCGGCGCAGACATCCACGTATTCCGGAGTCATGACTTCGGTGATGGTCAGAAGACCATGCTTCTCACCCGCATCCTTCATCCACTTCAGGCCTTCCACGCCGATGCCTTGGAAGCTGTAGGGGCCGGTGCGGGGCTTGAATGCGCCGCCCCGGAGCACTTGGCCACCTGCTTGCTTCACCAGACGGGCGATCTCATCGATCTGCTCCGGCGTTTCCACTGCACAAGGGCCGCCCATGATCACGAGCTCGCTGCCGCCGATCTCCACACCCTTGATCTTGATGACGGTGTCGGCCGGATGGAACTCGCGGGAAGCCATCTTGTAGGACTTGGAGATGCGGACAACCTGCTCCACTCCGGACATCTGGCGAAGATGCTCCGCAAGCTGGGAGTCGAACTTGCCCACGATCCCGATGACGGTGCGGTCTTCTCCTTGGGATACATGCGCTTGCAGGCCGTGCTTCTCAATATATCGAACAATAGCATCCACTCGTTCTTGGCTGGTCTTATTGGATGTCACTACGATCATTCCGAACACTCTCCCTTTGCTTGCACACTTCAACGCTTGTGTGCTTCTATGCTTTTAATCGTTAAAGTAACTATATCGGATTAGCGCCTGTACGTCAAGCGTTTTTTCGCCCTAATAGAAAACCCGCCCGTGCTCGATGCACCGGGCGGGTCTTGAATTTACTCCATCTGAAGCAGCTTGGAGGCCGCCTTTTTGCGGCGCCTCTCCTTGCGGCGGGCCGTGTACCATTCCAGCAGAAGCCATACCGGGAAGTACATGATCAGACCCAGGATGGCGCCGACGGCCATTCCTCCGATGACCAGGTCCAGCGCCGGGCTCACGATATTCCCGAGCCAGGCCGGCAGATGTGTGATCGCCCGGTGCCAGGCCTCGGGTACGACGGCGTCCCCAACCATCCGGTTCAGGAACGCCATGGGAATATAGATGATTTTGCCGAAGACGAAGCCGATGAGGGCCCCGGGAAGGCTCGCCCGCAAGAGATAGACCAAGGGAATGATCAAAACGGCTGCCAACCCGAACGTCGGCAGAGTGAACATCTCTACGGCGATACCCACCGAAAAGCCGCGCGCCACCTTGGAGGGCCCGCCTTTTGCACGGAGCAGCTTGATATATCGGTATTTGAACCAACGCCCGGTTCCGGCTAGCCATTTTTTCATATTAGGATTTTTCCCTTACGGTTGGGATGAGTCGCTTCATATTAACGGTTCTGCGGATCACCCAGGTATCCGGATTCTCAGGACTGTACTGCTCCAGATACTGGATGACCTCCTTGGTGATCGGGGTGGGCGTGGAGGCTCCGGAGGATACCGCCACCTTGTTCACACCCTTCAGCCAATCGGGATTCAGCTCACCCAGGTCCGCGATCCGGTAGGCTCTGACCCCCGCAATCTCCTCCGAAACCTGCGCCAGCCGATTGGAATTGTTGCTGCGCGGATCTCCGACGATCAGCGTCAGATCCGCCTCCTTGGCCTGCTCCGCCACAGCCTCCTGCCGCAGCTGGGTGGCGAGGCAGATCTCGTTGTGGATCTCGGCGGTGGGGAACTTGGCGATCAAGAGGTTCATGATAATCTTGATGTCCCATTGGCTCATGGTAGTCTGGTTCGTAATCACGATCTTATCCGTCGGAATCGAGAGCGCCTCGATCTCCTCCGGCTTCTCGATCAGGTGAACCCGGTCCGGCGCCACGCCTATGGCTCCCTCCGGCTCCGGATGGCCCTTCTTGCCGATATAGATGATATGATAGCCGGCTTCCGTCTTTTCCTTGATCAGGACGTGAGTCTTGGTCACATCGGGACAGGTGGCGTCCACCACGGTCAGCCCTTTGTCCCGCGCCCGCTGCCGAACCTCCGGGGAGACCCCGTGTGCGGTGAAGATGACGGTGCCCTGGGTGATCTGCTCCAGAATTTCGAGACGGTTGGGCCCGTCCAGCGTGATGATTCCTTCTTCCTTGAAGTACTCCGTCACATGGGCATTATGCACGATCATGCCCAGTATATAGATCGGCCGCGGCACATTCAGATTTTTGGCCGTCTGCATGGCAAGCGCCATAGCGTCCACGACGCCGTAGCAATAGCCCCGCGGGGAGATTTTGATCACTTCCATACGAGCTGCACCTCCTTCATGCTGATTATACTCTATTCCCCCAATTGTTGAAAGGAAACCGGGAGCCAGACCACGAAGGTGGTGCCGACGCCTTTTTGAGTCAGAACCTCGATGGAGCCTCCGTGCTCGTCAATGATCCACTTGGCGATGGACAGGCCCAATCCGGTCCCCGAGGTGACGCCGCGGGACACATCCGCCCGGTAGAACCGCTCGAAGATGTGGGGCACTTCTTCCTTGTCCATGCCGATCCCCGTGTCGGAGATCCGGATACCCACCTGATTGTCGGAGCGGACGGCGTCCAGACTAACGAAACCTTCCTTGGTGTACTTGAACGCATTCTCGATAAAGATGAACAGGAGCTGCTGCAGATAGTCCTTATCGCCACGGACCCCGATGCCGTCCAAGGACGACAGGTCGCCCAACCGCCAATCCACAGTGCGCTTCAGATGCTGGGCTTTGCGGGCCGCTTCCTCCACCGTATCCCGGATGACGACCGGGTCCTTGGACATGGCATGCCCGGCATCGGCCCGGGCCAGCGCCAGCAGGTCGTTGACCAGCCGGCTCATCCGGGCCGCCTCGCCGGCAATATCCCGCATGGCCTCCAGGGACATGCTGAGCTTCTCCGGGTCCTCCAGTGCCGTCGTGGCGGAGTTCTCGGTCTGCCTCCACATTTTCTCCAAGAGGTCCACGTTGCCCCGGATGGTGGTGAGCGGCGTCCGCAGCTCATGCGAAGCATCCGATACGAAGCGGCGCTGCGCCCGGTCGGACTCCTCCAGCTCCGTATAGGCCCCCTGGATGCGGCCCAGCATGCTGTTGATCGTCTGAGTCAGCCGCCCGATCTCGTCATGGGGACCCTGATAATCGATCCGGACTCCCAGGTCCGCCCCCTTCTCGATCTGAGCCGCCGCCGCGATGACCGTGTCGATGGGCTTCAGTGCCTTGCGGGCCAGGAACCAGCCTAGGGATGCGGCCAGGATCAGTGTGATGAGCGACAGCATCAGAAGCACCAGCTTCAGAGTCTCGAGAATCTTCTCGGTGCTGTCGATGACCACGGCAATCTGCAGAATTCCGTAGACGGTGTTGGAGCCCTTCTCGTACAGCGGGCGGTTCAGGACCAGGAGCAGGTTCTCCCCTACGCTCTGGCGGTAATAGGCGGATTCGCCGGCTTCCACCTTCGATTGGTTGTAATTCAAGGGCAGCTCCACATTCAGGGAACTGTCGGCGATGCTTCCGTCCATATTGACGGCTTGAAGGAAATACCCCGGGTACTTGAACTGGTTCAGCGGCGGCAGCTTGAACACGATCTTGGTCTGCCCGTTGGAGGAGAACCGGATCGGGATGATCTGGGATTCGATCTCCCGGACCAGCACCTGCATCTCCTTCTTCTGATCCTGAAGCAGGATAATCGAGGAACTGAAATAGAGCGCTACACCGAACACTAACAGAAGCACGGCCAGGATGGTGGAGTACCAGAGTGTCAGACGCAGACGGATGGACATCTTACGAATCCCCTCTCAGGACGTAGCCGGCGCCCCGGACCGTCTGGATGATCCGCTTGCCGCCGTGCTCCTCCGTCTTCTGCCGCAGAAGGGCGATGTATACCTCCATGACATTGGATTCGCCGCTGTAGTCGTAGCCCCAGATCTTCTCCATGATCAGATCCCGGGACAGAACCCGCTTCGGATTCTGCATGAACAGATGCAGGAGATCGAACTCCTTGGTGGTCAGCTCGATGAGCTTGCCCTCCCGGAATACCTCCCGGGTGTCCAGATCCAGCACCAGGTCCTCATACTGTAGCCGGTTCGTCGGCGCTTCCGTCTTCTCCGCCGCCTTGCGCCGGAGCAGCACCCGAACCCGGGCCAGCAGCTCCTCCAGCGCGAACGGCTTCACCAGATAATCGTCCGCTCCCATGTCGAGTCCCTTGACCCGGTCGGAGATGTCGTCCTTGGCGGTCAGCATCAAGACTGGCGTGCCGATGCCCCCCTCCCGGATCCGGCGGCATACCTCCCAGCCGTCCACCTTGGGCATCATGACGTCCAGGATGATGACATCCGGTTCCTGCTCAAGCACCCGGCGGAGCCCCTCCTGTCCGTCACCGGCGGTAGCCACGCTGTAGCCCTCGAAGGTCAGCGCCCGGCGCAGCATGGACGTTATTTTCTCATCGTCGTCGATCACTACGATCTTCTCTCTCATGAATACGATCCCTCCAGAAGGAATTGTCTCTATCATACCAGATTCCGCCCCGTACATGGCAAGAAGCGGGCTTCCGGCGTCAACCGCCGAAGCCCGCTTCGCGTATCTCCTCTGATCGGCCGGGTGGGCCGTCTCTATTCCTATTGCTGCTTCTGGGCGAAATCGTTCTTGTTGCCGATCGTAATGTCAACCGCAGCCTTCTGTCCGTCGCGGAGGATGCCGAAGGAAGCCTTGTCGCCCACCTTCTTGGCTTGGATCTTGGTGATCAGCTCCTCCTTGGTCTTGACGGCCGCACCGTCGATGGAGGTGATGACGTCATAAGTCTTCAAGCCGGCCTTGAAGGCCGGATGGCCCAGCTCCACGCTGACGACCATGACGCCGTCGGTGCCGTCAATCTTCAGCTCCTTCAGGTAGGAGGCGTCCACATCCTTCAGGCTGCTAAGGGTAGCGCCGATGTAAGGCACCGGTGCCTTCGGAATCTGAACGTTGTTCTTCAGGCTCTCCAGAACCTCGCTGATCGTGCTGGTCGGGATGGCGAAGCCGATGCCCTGGGCCTGCGCGTTCACCGCGGTGTTGATGCCCACGACCTCACCGTTCAGATTAAGCAGCGGACCGCCGGAGTTGCCGGGGTTGATGGAGGCGTCGGTCTGGAACAGGTGCTTGTAGGTACGGGTGCCGGTGGTTTCCGGAATTTCGATCTCCCGTTCCTTGGCGCTCAGCACGCCGACGGTTACGGTGTGCTCGAACCCGTACGGGTTGCCGATGGCCACCACCCAGTCGCCGATGCTCATGCTGTTGGAATCGCCGATGGGCAGGATCGGGAAGTCCTTGGTGCCCTCGATCTTCAGCACGGCCAGATCCAGCTCGGCGCTGTTGCCCAGCAGCTTCGCGACGAACGGCTCGTCGTAGCCCTCCACCGTGACTTGGATCTCTTCCGCGCCTTCGATTACGTGCTGGTTGGTCAGAATGTAGCCGGACTTCTCGAAGATGAAGCCGGTTCCCATCCCTGCCTGCTGCTTGGTGCCCGCCTTCGGCTGGGATTGGCTGTTGCCGCCGTTATTGCCGTTGCCGAAGAAGTATTGGAAGAAGGGATCGTCCATCAGGGAGTTGGACCGGGTCCGCTGCTTCACGGTGACGAACGATTCGATCTTGACGACGGCGGGGCTGGCCTGCTGCACGATGGAGGAGACGCTGCCCGGGCGGCTGATGTCCAGGGCCGCGCTCTTCACGCCGGCGGAGGAGCCGGAGCCCGAGGACACGTTGGCGGGAGCCGATGCGCTGCCGGAGCCGCCGGTTGCGGTACCGGTGAACAGGTTCATGCGGTCCGAGGCGAACATCAGGCTGCCGACCAGCACGGCGCCGGCCATGAAGGCCGCGAACATGCCGCGTACATTGGAGCGCCGCTTCGGCGCAGCAGGAGCCGGTGTCCAGCCGGAGGGCGCCGCAGGAGCCTGCGGCTCCTGCACGCCGTACGGATACGGGCGGACCGGTTTGGGCGCCGTAACCTCCACCGACTCGGAGTGGTCGAGAGATTGATAGGAAGCGGCCGATTCGGAATCGCCTTCCGGCTGCGGAGCGGATTTGTAGGGACCGTATGAATAATAGTAAGGACGCTCCGGATCGGCTTCTCTGCGGGAATCCTTATTGTCGTTCGCGCTATCGTCTTGGGACTTGAAAAAGTCGCTGTAGTCTTTTTTGTTCTCTTCCATCTCGGGGTTCCTCCTTCACCGGATCCCGGCGTTACAGGGCGCTTGCCCTTGCCGGATCCTTTGTTTAACCTGATGTCTCTATCATGCACCCCCAACCTTAAACGAACCTTAAATTGCGCTAAAGCCAAGCTAAATTAATAGAAAAAACCGCTCCGGTCCATGCCTCGAGCGGCAGCCGAAACGGTTCCTATCATTGTTCTGGGATGAATGGACGAATTTGGGCATACTCCCGTTCAATGAACCAAGCCTTGCTCGACCTTGCGCAGAAGGTCCTCCGCCTTCTCCACCCACTTGCCCTCGACGGGGGCATCCTTATCCACGGGGGATTGGAATTGGTCCACCAGAGCCTTGTACACCATGGCGTCGGCGTTCTGATCCAGCCCGTCATTATAGAGATGCTTCAGCACGAAGGGCTGGCCCAGCCGGACGATGGCGTCGGAAGCGTCGGAATCTCCGTCGAAGGTGCCATGGGTCACCGTAAAAGGCACCCGTACCCAAACCTTATGCTCTTCATCCAAGTATCGGTCAAAATAGCCGTGGTCATACTCCCAGTTCCCGCCCAATGCAAATTCATACTGGCCCAGGTAGTCGTTCAGATTAACAAAAGCCGCATCTCGGTTTTCCAGACTCGATGTCAGGGGAATCATCCATCCGCTCTCCTTTGGCATTCGTTTTCCATAGGATGGGCAGGGAAGGAGTTTTTTATGTCCTCTTCCGGAGCACCGCGGACCGGCTTATTTCTCCGCTTCGGCCAAACCCTTGCGGTGGGCGTAGATAGCCAGCTGGGTCCGGTCCTCCAGACCGCACTTCATCAGCAGATTGCTGACATGGGTCTTGACCGTCTTGATGCTGATGTGCAGCTCGTCGGAGATCTCCTTGTTGGACTTGCCGTCAGCGATGAGCAGCAGCACCTCCTTCTCCCGGACGGTGAAGCCCTCATCGTCGTTGCGGGCCGTGCGCTGCCGGAGTCCGCGGGTCAAGGCCTGGGACACCTCCGACACCAGAACCGGCATGCCGCGGGATGCGCCCTCGATGACGCTTACCAGCTGCTCCGCCTGAATCGTCTTCAGCACGTAGCTGATGGCTCCCGCCTCGATGGCCTTCACCACCTTGTCCTCCTCCAGGAAGCTGGTCAGCATGACCACCTTCACGGCGGGGTACAGCTTCAAGAGCTCACCCGTCGTTTCGATTCCATCCATCCCCGGCATCATCAGATCCATCAGCACCACATGGGGCATGGCATCCGGGCCATTCAGGGCCAGATGAGCCAGCTGATTCAAGGCATCCGGGCCGCTCCCCGCCTCTCCGATCACCTGAATGCGAGGCTCCAGCAGCAGATAGGTCTTCAACCCCAGCCGTACCATATCATGGTCATCCACGATCATCACTCGTATGCTTCCGCTCATTCCGCTCCAACGCTCCCCACTTGACCGAATTTCGGTATATGAATATGAATGCTCGTTCCGCTGCCCGGCTTGCTCCGGACCTCCGCATTGCCTCCCAGCCGCTCCGCCCGTTCCTTCATGGTGGCCAGCCCATAGGAGGAGCGCTTCGCCGGATCCACCGTGAAGCCGACTCCGTCATCCGCGATCTGCAGCACCAGCTGGTGGCCGGCATCATAGAGGGTCAAGGAAACGTGCTTGGCCCTGGCGTGCTTGACCACATTGGCCATGCCCTCCTGGATGATCAGGAAGAGCTGGTGCTCGATGGCTTCGGTCAGCCCGTCCGGCAGGGAGATCTCCAGCTTGCCCTGGAGCCCGTTCTGATTGCAGTAGTCCGGGAACCACTTCCCGAGGGCCTCCTCCAGCGTCTGGTCCTCCAGCTCCAGCGGACGCAGCTGGGCGATCAGGCTTCGCATCTGCCGCTGGGCGTGGTGAGACATGGTCACCAGCTGGCTGACCACCATCTTGGCGCCCTCCGGGTTCAACTCCAGCAGCTTCGGCAGCGACGACGCGGACATATGGATGGCAAAAAGCTGCTGGCTCACCGTGTCGTGAAGGTCCCGGGCCAATCTTTTGCGCTCCTCCATTACGGCGTCCTGATTGGACTGCAGCTTCTCCATCACGTCCGCTTCCCCGAATTGCTGGAGAAGCCGAAGACGGCTCTCCAGGGAGCCCGCCATGGCGTTGAAGTCCCGGTAGACGGAGTCGAAGGAATCTCCGTTCCCTACGGGCAGCCTTTCGGCCAGGTTGCCGATGGTGATCTGCTTGACGGCGAGATGCAGAGCATCCACCCGGCGCTGGTACTGGCGGGCTACGAAGTACCCGACGGACGGCCCGATCAAGAGCAGCAACAGAACAAACTCCACCCAGAGCTCAGGCCCGGGAGCCTCCTCATGGGTGGATATATAGTACCAGCCGAACAGGGCCAGCAGCAGGGTAGCCGAAGTCGCCGCCAGAAAATAAACCGGCAAGAGCCATTTGATATTCTTGATCCTCTTAAGCATCCGTTCGCCCCGTTATTACCCGACCCGCTTGATGAACACATCCCCGATGAACATGCTCACGGTCAGGTTGATCTTTTTCTCCGCTTCCACATAGTGCTTCGTGTCGTACTTCATATGCCGGAACATACCGCCCTCGTGCCGGTCCAGCACCTTCATGTCGCCGATGAAGGCCGAGGCCGTAACGCTGATCTCCACCTGCACGTCGTTCGGTACGAATACCTTCACGTCGCCGATGAAGGAGGAGACGGTAAGCTTGGTCTCCCCGTAAGGAATGCGTGCCTTCGTCAGATCGATGACCGTATCCCCGATGAAGTGGGACACGTTGGTTGGCTCCAGCTCCCAGTAATCGTGCCCCAGATGGATATCCCCGATAAAATTGGACCGGTCCACCGGACGGCGGTGATGGGCCTCCCAGCCGCTGTGCCATTCAGGACCGTTAGGCGGCGGGGGCGGCGGAGGCGGGGGCGGTGGAAATCCGCCAGGATTGGCGGCCCCCCCGATTCCATGCAGATCCGGTTCGGGAGGGATTGTCCCCTTGGTGGCGGCGCCGGACCCTGCTTGCGCGTCGGACACCAGCGGGAACGGATCGTCTCCCAGCTTCTTCACCACACGTTCATGGAACACGTGGTCCAGATCCCGCTCGATCTTGCGGGTATAGGCGGGATCGTATTCGGCCGGCTCCTCTTCAGGACGGATGGCTGCCCCGCCGTTCTCTTCAGGCGCCTGGGGCTCCATGGGATATTTGCGCGCCATCTTGGCCTTGTACTTGGCCTCCATATGGGCCGTCCGCATGGCATGGCGCTGTTCCCGGTGAGCCTCTCTCCGCTGACGATGCTCCTCACGCAGGGCGGCTCGGCGTTCCTCATGCTTGGATCCGGGGCCCTTGGTCAGCATATTCAAACCCACAAGGATCAGAATAACGGGAACGGCGAACTGCCACAGATCCAATCCCTGCAGGATGTCGATGTCCAGGTTCCGCAGGAGGAAATAGGTGCCGATCAGGGCGATGAAGATATTCCATATATAGGAGCCGCCCCATCCGTATTCCAGCTTCCGTTGGATCAGAATGCCCTTCAAACCGAAGTAGATCAGAAGGACGGGCCAATAATCGACGATCAGATGCACGGGATCTACGCTGACGGTACCGGTTTGGTTTAATAGAAAGAGGACTCCGGCTCCGATCAGGAGGAGGCCCCAGACCGTCTTGCTAATGAAGCGCTCGTTCATGTTCTTTCCCTCCATGGTGCTTGCCTTTGACTCTAGTGTAGTCGTTTTTGGAGATGGAGAAAAGAGGCGGGGGAACGAAGCGTGTCTCGGTCCCGAGACTGAGCCAAAACCTAACATCAACTGTTAGTTATGTTAGATATTCTGACACATTTTCGTTGACATATTTGTCGAGAGGCCCTTATAATGTGTGAGATTACTTACGAAAACGCTTTTAAGGAGTGACATAACAGGTGGATATCAACCAACTGTCCCAAGGACTCGACACGATCTGGGTCGTGCTCACCGCCGCCATGATTCTGCTGATGGAAGGCGGCTTCGCCCTCTTGGAGGCCGGATTCGTCCGGCAGAAGAACGCCGTCAGCATTATTATGAAGGTCTTCGTGGACATCGCCTTCGGTGCGCTCGTCTTTTATTTTATCGGGTTCGCCCTCATGTACGGCAAGGATGCCGGCGGCATTCTCGGCATTTCCGGCTTTATGATGGGCGGAGACCTGTCCCATATCCAGCTGAATATCTCCCATGATACTTATTGGCTGTTCCAATGCGCCTTCGTCATCGCGGTGATCTCCATCGTGTCAGGAGCCGTTGCCGAACGCATCAATTTCCGCGCTTACATCTTATATACCATCGCCATGACCGGCTTGATCTACCCCGTTGCCGGGCACTGGGTATGGGCCGTAGGCGGCTGGCTGGGCAAGCTCGGCATGGTAGACTTCGCCGGCTCCGCCACCATCCACGCCTTGGGCGGCTTCTCCGCCTTGGCGGCGGCCATCTTCATCGGTCCCCGGATCGGCAAGTACAACAAGGACGGCTCTGCTAACATCGTTCCTCCGTCCAACCTGCCGCTGGCCTCCGTCGGAGCCTTTATCCTCTGGTTCGGCTGGTTCGGCTTCAACTCGGGCAGCACCTTGTCCGCCACCAACGCCTCCATCGGGCATATCGCCGTTACGACCATGCTGGCTGCAGCATCCGGCGCCGCCTGCTGTATCCTGTTCACCATGTTCCGCTATAAAAAGGCGGATCCGCCGATGGTCATCAACGGCGCACTTGCCGGTCTCGTCGGCATCACCGCCGGCTGCGCCTTCGTCACCGACGGAGCGGCCCTCTTGATCGGCGCCGTCTGCGGCATCGCCATGGTCTTCGCAACCGAGCTTCTGGACGGCCGCCAGGTGGATGACCCGGTCGGAGCCTTCGCCGTCCACGGCGTCAGCGGCAGCCTGGGCACCTTGGCCGTCGGCTTGTTCGCCACACCGGAGCTGACCTCCGAGATCGGCAAAGGCTACTACGGCCTGTTCTACGGCGGCGGCTGGAATCTGCTCGGCGTTCAGGCCTTGGGCTTGGCCGTCATCATCGTCTGGGGCTTCTCCATCTCCTGGGTTTCCCTTATTCTGATTAACAAGGTCGTGAAGGTCCGCGTCAGCCGCGACGAAGAGCTGGTCGGTCTGGACGTTGGCATTCACGGGGTTCCGGCCTACAGCCAGGACCACGACTTCATCGAGATCACCAAGCTCATGGAGCCTGCCGCCAAGAATTAAATCATAGCGGATCATAGAACAATCCCCCGTCCCTGAACGATTCAGGGCGGGGGATTCTTTATGGGAATGAAAGGTTATGGACAGAACTTCCGTGCTTCAGCCCATCTCGCTCAGCATGGCTTCCGGCAGGACAACCTCGCCATGCGCCTTGGACTCCGCCATCAGGGCTTTGGCTGCTTCAATTTCGTTGCGAAGTTTCTTCACATGCTCCATCGGCTTTTTCACGTAGTGGATGTACTCTACGGCCAAATGGTGGTCCGGCTTGCGGCCCGTGAGCATGCGGCGAAGGGGGGACATGGTCTGATATGCCTTCTCTTCTACGGCGCGTTTCTTCTCGTACCGCTCCACCACCTGGAGGATCTCCTCCATCTGGTGCTGCTTACGTGCGATATAAGCCTCCAGAAAAGGCAGTAATTCGCCGGTCTTGCGCTTCTCGGCACGGACGGGACGGTTCGAATAATCCGGAATAAGAGCAGTCAGCATGATAATTCACCTGTCTCCACATGTTATATATAATTACACTAGAATCAGTTTACACCATTTCCCCCTAAATGAAAACCATTATTTTTAGGAATGAACCCGAAGATCCACCCCAATTACTGCCACAATCTCCCCGTTTCCATTGCGGATCCCTACGGAAAGGGTGACGCAAGGCTTCTTGGTGATGGCGGAGATGTAAGCTTCCGACTCATAGAGCTGGCCCGCCATGGCCTTCTGGAACCATTCCCGGCCTCTGGCGTTGACTAATCCCGCTGCAGGCTTGGAAAAAATGAAGGTTCCGTCCGCCCGGTTGGACCAGATGGCCTCCAGACCGTCGGTCTGTGCCATCCAGCGGCCCAGCAGCTCCCCATGAACGGCGGCGTCCAGCCCCTTCAATCCGGAATCCTCAGCCTTCTCCGACAGCCATGCCTTCATCTCGCGCAGCCGGCCGCCCAGCTCCAGCTTCCGGTTCTGCTTCGAGGACACACCCTGAATAGATTCGAACATTTCATGTGAGGTTTGGTCCAGATTCGCATAGATCACCTGCATGCGGCCGATCTGCATCCGCTGTCGCTCCATCATAGCGACCGTCTGCTCGATGCTGTTCAAGGTCTCGCTGACCAGCTCCACTACCTCGCCCAGCATGGTTGTGGAATCCATGGTGGTGGAGGTCTGCATGCCGCTGGCCTCCTCCGTCAATCCGATTATCTCATCGACATGCAGGACCCGGTGAAGGATCTTGTCCATATTGTCCTTCATGCTCCCCATCTCATGAAGACTGCCGTCCACCGCTTCCTTCTCACCCTTCATGGCGGTCACCACTTGATCGACCCCTTGCTCGATGGCCCCAAGAATGCCGGAGCTTCTGCTGACCGCCTCATGGCTCTGCTCGGCCAGCTTCTTAATCTCCTGGGCGACGACGGAGAAGCCCCTTCCGTTCTCCCCGGCCCGAGCCGCTTCGATGGACGCGTTCAAGGCCAAGAGCGAGGTCTGGGAGACGACCTCCCGGATAAAACCGTTGATCTCGCCGATATTGGACGCATGACGGGTCAGCTCATGAATCCGGTCCGCCATCGTCTCCTGATGGTGCTGGAGTTCCCCCATCACCCGGTCCGTCTGGTTCAGCGAACGGCAGACGTCAAGCACCAGGTCCTTCGTCTTCACGCTCTCCTCCCGCATGCCCGTGGAGTGCTCATGGATTTGGGACGCAGCCGCCGCCACCTCCTCCATGGAGGCGAATACCTGGGTGATCCGCTCCACCGCCTGCTGGCTGCGCTCCTTAAGCTGATCCTCCGAGGCCATGGAGGTATCGGCAATCTCGGTCAGCCGCTGAATGCTGGTGCTGACCTCCTCTTTGGCGGCGACCAGCCGGTCGGCCACCACCTGAGTTTCGTTGACGAACGCCTGGAATGCCTCACCGGCTTCCGGCGCAAGTGTTCCGATGCGGGTTGAGAACGCTTCGGAGCCGGCTGCCTCTCTCCGGCGAAGCAGGAGTCCCGCCAGTACGACAATTACGACAAATTCCACTGCCAAAGCCGCATACAACATGGTTCATACCACCCATCCGTCTAAATGTAAGGCGACTGTCCATGGGCCATTGTGCCGCTGTTTGTACCGATTCCATGGAAGAATTTCTTACATTATAGCGCTTTATGTCAAAATTGAAAAGGAGAGACTCACGTCTCTCCCTTGGGTATGTTCAGATGCTTATTTGTTGGCTTTCTCTACGGCCTTCGCTTGAGCGCCGGTGTTCTTTACACTGATTTCGTCCGCGAATTCAGCGTTTTCCTGCTTCGCTTTTTTGTTCTTCTTCGCCATGTCGGATCACCTCCCTGCTAGTTGTATTATTTGAAGATGCGTCCTTTTTTACGCATTCCGAAGCAAATTGGAACAGCCTTCTGCTTTATGTGCTGGCTTGTTAATTATGTACAAATTATGAACAATACCCATTTCCCCCCGTTTAACTGGAGTCTGATTAGTAAGAATAGTAAAATGGATACAACGTGATAATCATTTTCAAAATAAAGGAGCGAATATATCCATGAAATACCGCACATTGACAGGCACCGACCTGATCGTGTCCGAGGTAGGCTTCGGCGTCTGGTCCGTGGCTACCACCTGGTGGGGCGTGAAGGACCGCGGCTTCGGCGTCCGCCTGCTCCAGGAGGCCTTGGACCTGGGCGTAACCTTCTACGATACCGCAGACACCTACGCCCTGGGAGAAGGCGAGACCATCCTGGACGAGGCGTTCCGCGGGAAACGGGACAAGCTGGTCATTGCCACCAAATTCGGCTATGACATCTATAGCCAGCAAGGGGAGCGCAAAGGCTTCTCCGAGATGCCCCAGCTCTGGACCCCGGAGCATATCCGCTATGCCTGCGAGCAGAGTCTGCGCCGTCTGAACACGGATTACATCGACCTGTACCAGCTCCACAACGTCCGTCTCCAGACCCTTCAGGACGATGCCGTCTTCGAGACCCTGGAGCGCTTGAAGGAAGAGGGCAAGATCCGCGCCTACGGTCCAGCCTTAGGCCCCGATATCGGCTGGCATGACGAGGGACTGTGGACTCTCGAGAACCGCAAGGGCATCGCAATGATGCAGGTTATCTACAACCTGCTGGAGCAATGGCCGACCAACCAGTTCCTGGCTGAAGCCGAGCGTCAGAATACCGGCTTGATCGTGCGCGTGCCGCATGCTTCCGGCCTTCTGGACGGTTCCTACAATCCGGAGAAGCATTATGACAAGACCGACCATCGGAACCATCGCCGATACGAGTGGATGGGCCGCGGTCTGAAGGCGGTGGAGAAGCTCAGCTTCCTGTACGGTCCGGAGACCGGGCGGACCATCGGCCAAGCCGCCATCCTGTTCTCCTTGTCCGCCCCGATTGTGGCGTCGGTCCTCCCCAACATCACTACCAGCGACAATCTGAAGGAGTTCGCCTCCGCCTCCGATTGCCCGCCGCTGACCGATGCGGAGATCGCAGAGGTCCGCCGCCTGTGGGACACCGAGCTGATGGAGCTTCTGGACCAGCCGTACGCCGACAGCGAGAACAAGCCCATCCCGGCTGCTGCAGCCCAAGCATAAGCTTTACACCATCCTCTAGCCCTAACGCGAAAAGAGCTCCGATCCCGTACTTCGGGACCGGAGCTTCTTTATTTGCTAGCCTTCTTGGTGGCCGGAGTCTCGATGCTCTTGTCCACCGGAACCGACTTGGTCATGCCGTTCAGACGGTTCATCATGGCCTCCGTCACTTTGCCGTCGCCTTTGCGGAGGATGTAGACGCGAACCTTTCTTTTGCCCCATTCCTTATAGACCTGCTCCTTGGTGGCGAAATACAGGTCGATCTTATGGCCTTTGATGGCCCCTCCCGTATCGGCAACAACCCCGAAGCCGTAGCCGGGAATGTACATGACGGTTCCGATGGGAAAAATCTTAGGATCCGCCGCAATGGTGGAGAAGTCATCCTTACGGACCTTGACGCCGGAGTAGGTAATGCCGTATTCCGGATGCCCGGGCGACTTGCCCGTGGATTCCTTACCGGCGGTATAGCCGGTTGCCACCACCTCTACGGATTCCAGCTGTCTCATATCCAGATGCTCAAAGGGCTTCACTTTAATGCGTCCAATGGCTTCTTCCGCTTCCGCATATTCCTTGCCGGTATGGGGATTGGCCTCCTGAACCGCAGGCTTCCCGGCGGATTTGGACGGTGCTGCGTCCGTTGCCGTTATTCCCGCCGCCTTGGCTTCCGCTTCCCAACGGTATGATCCGTTCCAGCCGTGGAGCAGAGCGGACTGCTCACTGCCGTTCGGCCACATGCAAGTCAGAAGGCTGAACAGAACTACCAGATGACCTGTACGTAGAACCGAACTTCGTATCCTGCCATCACTCATGAATTGATATACCCTCCCCTAATCATGAAGGTTGCCCTATCCGGAGACTTCCTATTCACCGGCAACCGACCGTTCATAAGGTTTCCATTACCAGGAGAATTATTCATAGGAAAGCAAAAAAACCTCCCCGAAGGGAAGTTCATGTGCGTACTTGTTATTCCGCCTTGGTCTTGGTGGCGATATCCTCTGCAATCAGCTTCACGACGTCCTCGAGCTTCACGGCGCCCAGATCCTCGCCGCCGCGCTTGCGGACGGACAAGGTTCCGCTGTTCACTTCATTCTCACCGCAGACGAGCATGTAAGGAATCTTCTCCAGCTGGGCCTCGCGGATCTTATAGCCCAGCTTCTCGTTGCGCTGGTCGGCCTCGGAACGGATTCCGGCCAAAAGCAGCTTCTCGTTGGCTTCAGCCGCATACTTCTCGAATGCCGGAGATACCGGAATGACGCGGGCCTGAAGCGGCGCCAGCCAGGTCGGCAGGGCACCTGCGAAGTTCTCCAGCAGGTAGGCGGTCATCCGCTCCATGGTGGA
The DNA here is from genome assembly GCF_051594765.1 of Oryzibacillus soli. Lineage (NCBI taxonomy): Bacteria > Bacillati > Bacillota > Bacilli > Caryophanales > Paenibacillaceae > Oryzibacillus > Oryzibacillus soli. The sequence continues at coordinate 236,720 of NZ_JBPPGJ010000008.1, read as the reverse complement.
GATAATGCCGCGGTGAATTACGACCGGACGGTGCTTCTGACCGTCTTCGCCGACGTATTCCAACTGGAAGCGCTCCGGCAGGAGGAAGTCCAGCTGGGCGGTGGACAGCGTCTCTTCCTTCTTCAGCGCCGTCTTGATCTGAACGTCCAGCTTCGGTCCGTAGAAGGCAGCTTCACCTTCTGCCTCGTAGTAAGGCAGGCCCAGCTCCTCGACAACCTCCTTCAGCATGCGCTGGGAATTCTCCCACATGGCATCGTTCTGGAAGTATTTCTCCTTGTCGTTAGGATCCCGGTAGGACAAGCGGAAGCGGTATTCCTTAATGCCGAAGTCTTCGTACACCCGCCGGATCAGGTTGACCACGCGAGCGAATTCCTCCTTGATCTGGTCCGGACGGCAGAAAATATGGGCGTCGTTCAATGTCATGGCGCGAACGCGGTGCAGGCCGGTCAAGGCCCCGGACATCTCGTACCGGTGCATGGTGCCGAGCTCCGCTACGCGGACCGGCAGGTCCCGGTAGCTCCGCATCTCGCTCTTGTACACCATCATATGGTGAGGGCAGTTCATCGGACGCAGCACATATTCTTCATTATCCAGCTGCATCGGCGGGAACATGTCCTCCTGGTAGTGCTCCCAGTGGCCGGAGATCTTGTACAGCTCCACGCTGCCCAGAACCGGCGTGTACACGTGCTGATAGCCGAGGCTCTCCTCCAGGTCCACGATGTAGCGTTCCATGGTCCGGCGAAGCTTGGCGCCGGCCGGCAGCCACAGCGGAATGCCTTGACCCACTTCCTTGGCGAAGGAGAAGATCTTCAGCTCCTTGCCCAGCTTCCGGTGGTCCCGCTTCTTCGCTTCCTCCAGCAGGTGCAGATGCTCATCCAGCTGGGCTTTCTTCGGATAGGCGGTGCCATAGATACGCTGCAGCATCTTGTTCTTGGAATCGCCGCGCCAGTAGGCACCCGCCAGGCTCAGCAGCTTGAATACTTTGATCCGGCCGGTGGACGGCACGTGCGGTCCGCGGCACAGGTCGAAAAACTCGCCTTGATCATAGATGCTGATCACGGAGTCCTCCGGCAGGTCACGGATGAGCTCCAGCTTGAAGGGGTCGCCCATCTCGCTGAAGATCCGGACCGCTTCGTCGCGGCTGACTTCCCGGCGGACGATCGGCAGGTTCTCCTGCACGATCTTCTCCATTTCCTTCTCAATCTTCGGGAAGTCCTCGGAGGATACCGGAACCTCACTGTCGATGTCATAATAAAAGCCGTCCTCGATAACCGGACCGATGCCCAGCTTCACGGCCTTGTCCCCGTAGATCCGCTTGATGGCTTGGGCCATAAGATGGGCGGTGCTGTGCCTCATGACCTCCAGCCCCTCCGCAGAATCCAAAGTGACGATTTCAACCGCCGCGTCACCCAGAAGCGGCGTATTCAGATCGACCACTTTCCCGTTGACCTTGCCAGCCACGGCGTTCTTCTTGAGTCCTTGGCTGATGCTTCCAGCTACATCTTCAATGGTCGAGCCAGCCGGATATTCACGGACGGCTCCGTCGGGCAGGGTTACTTTGACGGACATTTGTACGGACATGCCAATTCCCTCTCTCTTCATAAGATTCCTCATGAACGCAAAAAACGCACTTCATCCCAAAAGGGACGAGTGCGTTCGGCTCGTGGTTCCACCCTCGTTCGGTCTCCATGCTTCCCGCACAGGCAGGAAGGTGCTGAAGAACCCTCGATGCATCCGGTAACGGGGATGACCCGGTACAATATACTACGGCAGGCCCAAGGGCGTTCAGCCGGTTCCATTCTACAGCTCTCAAAGGGGTAAACCCTCGATCAGTCGCGGAAGAAGCTTGCAGCCGCTGGCTTCTCTCTCTGGAACCGCCGTATCGGGAGTTCATGTCTTTGGTCATGGCTTCATAATAATATCCTATTATAAAGATTCCATGTCCCAAGGTCAAGGGGACAGTTTATCCTGATGGCTGTGATTCCCCAGAATAGACCCGCACACGCCGCAGTAATCGCAGATCTCCGATCTTCCTTCGAAGATTTGGGAGATGGTCTTAATGACGGCTACGCCGGGCTCCCGGGTGTGGATATAGATTTTCTCGGGTGCGATGGTGATCAGCGTGCTGACGATCAAGTCCTCGAAGCTGTAGTCCTTATCCAGGAACTCCACCTTGAAGGTGGTGTCCAGCTGATCGGTCTCGATGGGCTTCAGCTGCTCGTTCAGCAGCAGGAACTCGTGTCCGCCCTTGTGCAGCAGGTGGGCTTCGGGAATCTTGGCATCCTGAATATAGACGAAGTACTTCAAGAGCGCGATGAATTCCTTGTACTGCTGGTCCATCAGGTACTCATCCTTGGCGTACTCGATAATATCCTTCAGCTCTCCTCCATACTTAGCCAGACGGAAGCGAAGGAAGCCGTCCACATTCAGGATGGGCTCCTGCTGAACGCACTGAAGCAGGTCCTGGGTCAATAGCTTCTTCCGGCGTGTACGGCCATGCTGCTCGGCGGTGGGATCCCTCATGGAATCCTCCTCGCTCATGATCTGCTTGCAATAGCCCAGCACATCCGCGGTTTCTTCCTCCTTGTACTGCCCTCCCCTGCGGATCATGCCCGTCAGAAGGAAATCCTCCGCATGCTCCAGCAAGTAATCCGCCAGCACTCCGCTTACGCTCTCCAGCCAATCGGCTTTCACCTTCGAGGATTTCCCGGCTCTGGACTGGGGTCTGCCCACCGTAATCTCCGTGAACCCCTTGTGATGATTCCATTCCAGCGAGCTGTTATGTAGCGTGGAATCTATATGCTGAAACAAACAATCGTATAGATCCTGCCCCCGGATCACCGAATCGGGTAAGATCTGCAACGTAAGTTTGTCCATCCCGCCTTTCACTCCCTTCCAGAAGGCTGTCGGTTCTTTCTAAAGTATATGCCCGGGGGGAGGGGATATACGAACAACTATCTGGAAGGGGGCAAAAACAAAGCACTCCTTTCCCGCGTTAGCGGGAAAGGAGTGCCGGGTTCGATTAGGAATGCTTCTTCGGTTGGTCTTCGGACGGCTTCGCGGTCTTCGGCTGCTCTGCAGGCTCTGGCACCTTACAGCTGTCGCATATCCAGTGCTCTCCGATATCGCCTTCGCCGTTGGTCTTCCCGCATTCATTGCAGGTGATCATCCAGGACCCTCCCTTATTGTGCAAGGTTGTACTGCTAGTGTACCCTCATTCATCCGCGGGGGATGTGGGATCAATCACGATACTTTGGATTTTCCTGTGAACTCAAGGGCCTGGGCCCCGATATCATCCATGTAACGGTTCAAGCAATAACAGAGGAAGTCCTTCTTGCAGATGCCGCAAGGAACGGTATAGAGCCGGTTCACATGGGTGACCTTAGGTGTTCCGGTTTCCGGATCCTTCTCGAAGGTCAGGCGGCAGCGGTTGCGGTCATGCAGCTCCGCTACAATTTCGAAATACCCGTTATTCGGATTTTCGCTGACTACTTTGGCATCGATTACTTTGGGTTGGTAAGCCATGGATCATACTCCTTCGATAAGTTAATTCTGCATCACAAAATCCTTGTCCACCGAGGCAGTCTCCCCGAATATCTTCAGGATCTCGTATTTGGTGTTCCGTTGGGCCGGAATCTTGCCGGCCTCGCGGATCAAGCGAATAATCAGTTCGATATTCACCTTGTGGGTGGCGCCGGCGGCGGAAACCACGTTCTCTTCCATCATGGTGCTCCCGAAATCGTCCGCCCCGTACGATAAGGATAGTTTACCCACTTCCGGGCCCATCGTAACCCAAGAGGATTGGAAATGGGGCACGTTATCGATCATCAGACGGCTGATGGCCAGGGTCTTCAGATACTCCTCGGGAGTGGCCCGTTCCTTCTTCAGGTTGGTATTGTCCGGCTGGAAGGTCCAAGGAATGAAGGCCAGGAAGCCCTTGGAGGGAAGCCCCTTCTCCAGGCAGTCATCCTGGGCATCCCGCACACGGAGCAGGTGCAGGGCACGCTCCTCCATGGATTCGCCAAAGCCGATGACCATAGTGGCCGTGGTGTTCATGCCCAAGCCATGCGCGGTCTGCATGACATTCATCCAATCCCGCCACGAGCCCTTCAGCTTGCTGATCTTGCTGCGAGTGCGGTCGTCGAGAATCTCGGCTCCGCCTCCTGGGATGGAGTCCAGTCCGGCTTCCTTGAGTTGACGGATGACCTCCTCCAGGCTTAATCCACCGGAGACCTCTACCATCTTCATGATCTCCGCCGGAGAGAAGCTGTGCATCGTAATATCGAAGTGTCGCTTAATCTCTCGGAGCAAATCGGTATAGTAGGTGAACGGCAGATTCGGATTGGTGCCCCCCTGCATCAGAATCTCGGTGCCGCCCACATCGACGGTTTCCTGGATCTTCTGAAGGATGGTTTCGGTCGGAAGAACGTAGCCGTCCTCCTTGCCCGGCGCCCGGTAGAAGGCGCAGAAGCGGCAGTAAACGTCGCATATATTCGTATAATTGATGTTCCGGCCCACGACGAAGGTCGTGATCGGCTCCGGATTCCATCGCTGCATGACAAGATTGGCGGCTTGACCGATTTTCTCCACTTGGTCGGATTCGAAGAGGGTTACGCACTCCTCCACGTCGATCCGCCTTCCGGCCACCGCTTTGTCCAATATCCGATCGATGGACATGCGTGCTCTCACCCCATAACGGCATATTATGATTCCTCTATCTTACCATACCTCCAAAACAAAAGCATCCCTGCCCGCCCGGGGAAGGATGCTCTTGGCCTATAAATTAGCCGCTTGCTTGCGCATATGTATGATCTTCTCCTTGAGCGTGGCGAAGTGGACGATATTGCGTCCGTGCTCGAAGGGCTGGGGCTTGGCGAAATAATAGCCTTGGCCCATATGAACGTGATTCTGCAGCAGGATGTTGGCTTCTTCCTCCCGCTCTACGCCTTCGGCGATGACGGTACAGTTGATGTTCTCCGCGAAGTAGAGCAGCGAGCGGAGCATCGCCTGCTTAACCGCCTCCCGGTCGATGTTCCGAATGACGGACTTGTCGATCTTGATGATATCCGGGATCAACTCCGACATGGACTGGAGGCTCGAATAGCCGGACCCTGCGTCGTCGACGGCAAACCGGAAGCCCTGCGCCCGGTAGGACCGCAGTATGGACGCCATCTGCTCGAAGTCCCGGATGGAATGGCGCTCCGTAATCTCGAAGATGAGCTGGGAGGAGTCCAGATTCAGCACCCGCAAGAGCTCCAGAAGCTTGCCCAGCAGCTTCGGATCCGACAGGGAAACCGGGGTGATGTTGATGAAGACCTGCTCCTTGATCTGCCGTTCGACGATCTCGCGGAGCGCCTTCTGGATCACGACCCATTCCAGGTCCGGCAGAGCTTCTGCCTGGTCCGCAAACTCGAAGAGGGCCTCCGGGTTATGGAACGGGGAGTTCTTCGGCCCGCGGGTCAAGACCTCCCAGCCGAAGATCTCTCCGCTCTTCAGGTCCATGATCGGCTGGGTCAGAACGGTCAGATCCTCTGTCTGGAGAATCTCTTCGAATTGTAGGTTCTGCATGGCGAAGTGTGCGGGAAGATCCTTCGCCGCCTTGGCCATGGCATAATGATAGGCTGCATCCACCGCAAAATCGGGGTCCGGATGGTTCTCGATCAGCGTGCTGCCCGTCTTGATCTTGAGCGGGGTGTCGGTATGCAGGCTGAAGAGCTTCTCCAGCCGGGTCTCCAGCTCCTCGCAGATCTTCCCGGCGATGACGGCACACCGGCCGAAGTCCTCCACATCCTCGATCCGGACGAACAGGACGATCTCGTTGGTCTGGTACTGCTTGATCCCGATGATGTTCCGCTGGGTAATATAAGCGAACGCCGTCTCCAAGAAGCAGGTCTGGAGCAGGGATTGCATAGTCCTGATCAGCTCCGTAGACTTGTTCTTCATGACGACATGGTAGTCTTCGATATGGAACAGCAGCAGGGCTGACTGGCCGCCGTCCCGCCGGATCCGCTTCACCATACGAAGAACGGGATCGCGGAAGATAAAGTCAGGCGGGAAATATTGTAGCATCCGATCTGGGTATATCAATCGGGACAGTTTACGCAGCCGTCTTGTCCATGTGCCCCGATTCGTCTCGCCGCGCATTATTGTTCCCCCTGACACAGGTGTAAGATGGTAGCTGTCCTCTACCAGTTTAGCACAACTCCAGAGGCAAAAATAGTAGGATTGGCGCGAATCTTCCCGTTTTCTCCCCGCCTGTATACCGAACGCCATCAAATTGTGCCAAGTCCGCCACCGACTGCCGGGACTTAAACCCCGATCTCTTTGCGGGCCTCTTCTAGGGCATAGGCCAGATCCGCTATCAGGTCATCCGCGTGCTCGATGCCAACGGAGAAACGAAGCAGTCTGTCGTCCACCCCAACCGCGCGGCGGATCTCCTCCGGGATGTCCGCATGGGTCTGAACGGCGGGATAGGTCATGAGAGATTCCACACCTCCCAGGCTCTCGGCAAAAGCGATCAGCTTGATATGGCGCAGGATCGGCTCCACCAGACGGGCGTCCTTCAGCCGGAAGGAGAAGATTCCGGTGTTCCCCGAGGACTGTCGATTCTGCACGTCATGGTGCAGGTGCTCAGGCAGCGCCGGGTAGTACACATTCTCTACGTCCAGGTGAGTCTTCAGGAAGCAGGCGATCTTGGTGGCGTTCTCCTGATGCCGCTCCATACGGAGCGCCAGCGTCTTCATGCCTCTCATCAAGAGCCAAGCATCCTGCGGCCCCAGCACGGCACCGATGGAATTGTGCAGGAAGGCCACCTGCTCGGACAGCTCCTTGCCCTTGGTGACGATCAGGCCCGCCAGAACGTCGTTATGTCCGCCCAGATACTTGGTGGCGCTGTGGATGACAATGTCGGCTCCAAGCTCGATGGGGCGCTGGAAGAAAGGCGTCAGGAGCGTATTGTCCACGATGGTCAGCAGACCATGTCGCTTGGCCCAGGTGCTGACCTTCTCGATGTCGGTCACCATCATGAGCGGGTTGGTCGGGGTTTCGATCAGCACGGCTTTAGTGGAGGGAGTCCGCTCCGATTCAAGCGCGTCCAGGTCGTTGGTATCCACGTAGGTAGCCGTAATGCCGAACCGGCTCATGATTTTCTCCAGCAGGCGGTAAGTGCCTCCGTACAAGTCCAGGGAGACAATCAGATGATCCCCTTGGCTGAACAGGGCGAAGATGGTCTGCAGCGAAGCCATGCCGGAGCTGGAGGCGAACCCGGCATCTCCGGATTCCAGCTGGGCGATGGCATCCTCCAGAATGGTCCGGGTCGGGTTCTTCGTGCGCGTATAGTCGAACCCTGTGCTCTGTCCCAGCTTTGGGTGGCGATAAGCGGTGGAGTGATAGATCGGGTAGCTGACTGCTCCCGTGACCGGCTCGGAGATGGAACCGATCTGGGCTAACCGGCTTTCGATTTTCATAGATAGTATCCCCCTCGTTTTAATGAGCTATATTCCGGAAAAAGAGGCAAGCCCGGGCGGTTCCGGCGCTTGCCATCGGCCGTCTGGCCGGTTGCGGCTGTAGACACCAGGCCTTAGATGCCTGCTCCTGAATCGTGATCAGGTCCGCCCGACAGGGCCGGGACGAGATCCTTGGAAGCCGACTTCTTCAACTGCTTCAGATCGTAAGGCGTTTCCTGGTAGACATAGTAGTTCAGCCAGTTGGAGAACAGGAGGTTCGCATGGGCTCTCCAGGTGATGGGCGGCTGCTTGGTGGGATCGTTGTTAGGATAGTAATTCTTCGGAACGTCGATCTCCATCCCTTTGTTCACGTCACGGTCATATTCCCACTTCAAGGTACAGGGATCGTATTCCGAGTGGCCGGTGACGAAGATCTGGCGCCCGTCCTTGGTAGCGACGATGTAAACGCCGGCCTCGTCGGATTCGGAGAGGATATCCAGCTCCCCGATCTTCTCGATATCCTCCCGGCGTACTTCGGTATGGCGGGATTGGGGGACCAGATACAGCTCGTCGAAGCCGCGGAGCAGCTTCACGTTGGATTTATTGATCCGGTGGGGGAAGACGCCGAACATCTTCTCTTCTAACGGATACTTGGGAACGCCGAAGTGATGGTACAATCCCGCTTGGGAAGCCCAACAGATATGCAGCGTGGAGGTCACGTTCTCCTTGCTCCAGTCCATGATCCGCTGTAGTTCCTCCCAATAGGTCACATCCTCGAACTCCAGCGTCTCCACCGGAGCACCGGTAATGATCATGCCATCGAACTGCTGGTCGGAGACTTCGTCGAAGGTCTTGTAGAACATGTTCAGATGGTCCGCCGAGGTATTCTTGGACACATGGGTTGCCGGGTGCAGGAGCTCGAATTCCACCTGCAGCGGCGTATTGGACAGAAGGCGCAGGATCTGGGTCTCGGTCGTTTCCTTGGTAGGCATCAGGTTCAGGATGGCGATCCTTAGCGGACGGATGTCCTGGTGGAACGCCACGGTTTCGTCCATGACGAAAATGTTCTCGTTAATCAACACTTCTTTGGCCGGCAAATGGTCGGGAATCTTGATGGGCATCCGTCTCTCGCTCCTTCAAATATGGGATGGGGCAAGCCCCTTGAAACATAAAAAACCTTTCTCGAATGGAGAAAGGTTCCGATTTGCAGGAGGAATAGCAAAGATCGTCCCTTTCTCATCTCTCAGAAGCCGCAAAGCTCCTGCAAGAATTAGCACCGTACACAGCTAGCTGTGCCGGTTGCCGGGTATCATCGGGCCAGTCCCTCCACCTACTCTTGATAAGAAAGTTTTTTAGTTTGATTCTTACTGTACCTGTAAAAGGTTCTTACGTCAAGGTATTTTAGACAATTTTTCGGATAAGAATTCTTCTTCCGAAACGAGTGCTTTTGGGGCAAAAAGGATGCAAATTGAAGTACCGGAAATACTAGTTCCCGAATACTATACAGTGCATACTTGCGAAGGATTCCGGGGCATGGAAATGTAGCTTGCCGGGAGGTTGAAAATCCTTGGCAGGGAAGGTGTCGAAGCCCCGCCGTTCCTATGAAAATTGCTTATTGAAAAGTTTCGAAGCGGGAGCTATACTAACGAGTGTCTCACAAAAAGATCCCTTGCCGGGATCTCAAAAAAACTGTCATTTTGAGGTGAGTTCCAGTATGGACGGAAACCCAGCGAGGTTAAGACGGACGAACGATCATAAACCGTATACGTTGAAAACCAGTTGGCGCCTCCGCCATGCCTGATTCGGAGTTTCCACATGCCGACTGGTGTTTCGCGTTGTCCCGTTCCGTTCTTGCCATCCGGGGAAATGCGAATAACTTGAGGAGTGGTGACAATGAAGGTGCGCCTCGTGCAAAACGGGGTTTTTACGCTCTTGGATGACGTAAAAACCGCCACCTACCCGCCGGAAAACGGCTTTTACTGGATTGATGCCCAGGTTGACGAGCTCTTGGAGCTCCAGCCTCTGTTCAATCTTCATGAGCTGGCCATTGAAGACTGCATGAACGAAGAAGAGCAGCGGCCGAAGCTTGAGATCTTCGACACCCATTATTTCGTCGTGGTTAACAGCATCCGCTATGACGATGAAGAGATCTTCCTCCGGGAACTCAACATCTTCATGGGCAAGCATTATGTCATTACCGCCACCAAGCAGAAGCTTCGGGAGATTCGCTCCATCAAGCCCATTCTGCTCGAGGAAGAGATCAATACCGGCGACAAGTTTCTCTATCATCTATTGGATCTGGTCGTGGACAACTACTTTACGGTCGGCTACCGGATCGAATCGAAGATTGAGAAGCTGGATGAGGACATTCTGTTACATCCGAGAAAGTCCCATCAGAATGAAATCATCGGCTTGCGAAGCGAGATCATGTGGCTGAAGAATGTGCTTGGCCCGCAGCGGAACGTGATCATGGCTCTGTCGAAGAAGGATCTTCGCCTGATTGACGAGGATCTGCAGAAGTACTTTAACGATATCTACGAGAATGCCGTCAAGATCCATGAGACCTTCGATACGTTCCGGGATCTGATCGGCAACTTGCGCGAGGCCTACCAGCTGTCCCTGTCCAACCGGATGAACGACATCATGCGGATGTTCACGGCGCTGACCACCATCTTCATGCCGATGACCGTTATCACCGGCTTGTACGGCATGAACTTCAAGCATATGCCCGAGACGGAATGGAAGTACGGCTATTATGTGGTTCTTGGCTTATTAATCTCCGTCGGTGCGGCGATGTTCTATCTGTTCCGCAAGAAGGATTGGTTGTAAAAGGATGCCCCCGGGCCGCGTAAGCGGCTGCGGGGGCTTTTGGGTATCCGGCCCGGGTTCGCTCCCGGGTTAGAAACTGCGGCGGGGCTGCTTCCGTCTTACACGGCCGCTTGGGGCTCGGAGGCTGCAGGCTGCTCCGATTCAAGCGAATGCTTATAACGGATCCGGTGCAGCCGAAGCTTCTCATAGCAGCCGTTCATATCCGCCTGCTTCAGCTCCTCCTCCGTATAGAGGGCCTGCAGTACCGGCTTCAGGAAACGGATGCCCAGACTGCAGAACAGCTCCCGGACTCTGGCGGTATGAGCGTCATCCTCCTGCTCCAGCTCCACCCCGATCAACGGGCTCATATCGTAGCCGTTCCGGTCCAGCTCCTCCACAAGCCGGATCAGGTCCGGACGCTTCAGTCCGGTAGACGCTTCCAGGTCCGCCAGAGAGCACCCGGCTGCGGCTCCCTCCAGCACTCTCTTGCGCCGCATGAGCTTCTCCTGCTCCTGCTGTTCCCGGGAACGCTGCAGCTCTAAGAGCCAGGCATCGAAATCCGCCTCCGCCACCTCCGCTTTGACCCAATCCAACGGGAAATCCGTTTGCCGTTCTCCCTTGCCTGTGATGGCAAATACCTCCGGGCCATAGATCTCCGCCTTCCGCTGGCCGAACCCGGGGATCTGCTGCAGCTCCTCCACCGTACGAGGCAAATAAGCGGCCAGCATGAAGAGCATCCGGTTGGTCGCTACGAAGAACGCGGATTTCCCCTCCTTGTTGGCGGTCTTCCGCCTCCATACCCGCAGTTCCTGAAAGACGGCATCCGCATAATGCATCTCGCCGTAATACTGCAGCATCAGCATATCCCGATTCTTCGCCGTTTCCCCTCCGCCGGGCAGGGACGTATCGATGAGGGGAAAGTAGCCTTGACTCTTCTTCACCTTCAGCCCCTCCCGGAAGCCATGAAGCAGATCCTTCCAGCCGTCCCCTTCATACCAGATATCCTGGGCAGGCTTGCCGTCCGTGCCTTCCTCGCTCCACAGCACACGCCAAGCTCCCTGGTGCTCCGTAATCGACACTTGAGCCGTCCTCACCCGGTCTTCCCCCGTCTTGCGTTCCATCGTGCTTAAGAATATCAGCTGCATGTAACCCATCCTCCTTCGGTTTATGAGGTTCAAGCCGCTGAACGGACCAAATACAAAAGCACCTCTTCCGCCCAGGCGAAGAGGTGCTTCCTCCGAATCACTTGAAATTACTTCCAATATAGCACATACGTTCCCCTTCCGCAAGCTTTTTTATTTCCGAATTTTTGCATCCGTTTTTTTGCCCCTCGGTACCCCCCGTGATATGATGGGTGGGAAAAAGCCGCAGCACCGGCAGTGAGACAGGAGGCCCCCACATGGCAGCGAACCAATTCGATTATTTGTATGATACCACCGAGGACACCACCACACGCTTTGTCAGCTTCGTTGGTCCCAGCGTCAAGCGCTTCGACCTGGCCGTCACCTCTTCGAACCGGTTCTACGGCAAGAAGCTGGTTGCCGATCTTCAGACCGGCAAGACCGCCATTATCGGGCCGGACGACCTCGAGGAGGAGGGCTATCTGGAGCACGTCTTCAAGCTGGAGGAGGAGGAGGCACAGGAGCTTCGGACCTTCCTGGCGGAGATTGTGGGCGGGATCCACTTTACGGATATTTAGTCGTTCCGCAGGTGAAGCTAAAGGCATCTCGATAGCACCTTGGCCATTCACCGAAACGGAGGAGACCCCATGGACGGCTTCAAGAATGAGCACAATAGGAAGTATACCGACCTGGCGACGGTGGAGTCTCAGCGGAACGACCTGACCGCAGAGGAATTCCCCGAAGGCCCTCTCGGGTCGGACTTGAAATCGGAAACTCTCGGCAAGAGCACGCCCTGGCGAGACGACCAAAGACCGCCCAACCGGTTCAGCTACGAGAACCGTACGCTTCATGAAGGCTTGTCCCGCGGCTACCCTGGAGACCACGAGACTCACGACGAATAGCATCCGCCCTTAAACGTAGGACGCCTCACTCCGCAGCGGAGTGAGGCGTCCTTATTCTTCATCCTTATACCTTCATGATGCCGCCCATGGAAGCATTGGTAACAAGCTTGGAGTAACGGGCCAGATAGCCGGTCTTCACCTTCAGCTCGAAGCCCTTCCAGTTGGCGCGGCGCTGCTCCAATACCTCGTCGCTGACGGCCAATTGGAGGGTACGGTTTTCCAGATCGATCTCGATGGTATCCCCGTCCTCGATGAAGGCGATGGGACCGCCCTCCGCCGCTTCCGGTGAGATATGGCCGATGCTGATGCCGCGGGATGCCCCCGAGAAGCGGCCGTCGGTCAAGAGCGCTACCTTGGCGCCCAGGCCCATGCCTACGATCTGGGAGGTCGGTGCCAGCATCTCCGGCATTCCGGGGCCGCCCTTCGGTCCCTCATAGCGGATGACCACCGCATGGCCTTCCTTCACCTTGCCGCCTGCGATACCGGCCAATGCCTCATCCTGCGAGTCGAAGCAGATGGCGGTGCCGACGAACTTGGTCCCGACGGATTTATCCACGGCGCCCGCCTTGATGATGGAGCCTTCCGGCGCAATGTTGCCGAACAGGACGGACAAGCCGCCTGCCTGGGAATGCGGGTTATCCAAGGGATGGATAACATCCTTGTCCTTGATGTCGCAGCCGGCCACATTCTCGGCCAGCGTCTTGCCGGTAACGGTGATGCGGTCGCCATGGATGGCGCCCGGCTTCTTCAGCAGCTCGTTCAATACGGCGCTCACTCCGCCTGCGTGGTGAACGTCCTCGATATGGTAATCGGAGGCCGGTGCAATCTTCGCCAGGTGCGGAACCCGCTTCGCCACTTCGTTAATCCGCGAGATCGGGTAGGCGATGCCGGCTTCATGCGCCAATGCCAAGGTATGCAGCACGGTATTCGTGGAGCCGCCCATGGCCATATCAAGTGCGAACGCGTTATCGATGGCTTCCACGGTTACGATGTCGCGAGGCTTGATGTCCTGCTTGATCAGCTCCATCAGCTGCTTGGCCGACCGCTTCACGAACTCCTTGCGCTCCTCCCAGATGGCGAGGATGGTGCCGTTGCCCGGCAGCGCCAAGCCCAGCGCCTCCGCCAGACAGTTCATGGAGTTGGCCGTGAACATGCCGGAGCAGGAGCCGCAGGTCGGACAGCCGAATTGTTCTAACTCCTGAAGGCCCTTCTCATCGATCTTGCCGGCCTGGTATGCGCCGACGCCCTCGAAAACGGAGGACAGGGAAATGGAACGCCCCTGGGAATCCTTGCCGGCCTTCATGGGGCCGCCGCTGACGAAGACGGTGGGAATGTTGACGCGCAGGGCGCCCATCATCATGCCCGGGGTGATTTTGTCACAGTTCGGGATGCAGACCATGCCGTCGAACCAGTGAGCCGCTACGACCGTCTCCAGAGAGTCGGCAATGATCTCACGACTCGGCAGGGAATAGCGCATGCCGATGTGGCCCATGGCGATGCCGTCGTCTACGCCGATGGTATTGAATTCAAAGGGAATGCCGCCTGCCTCGCGGATGGCTTCCTTGACGATCTTGCCGAATTCTTGCAGGTGGACGTGGCCGGGCACAATATCGATATAGGAATTGCAGACGGCAATGAACGGTTTGTCGAAATCCTCTTCCTTGACGCCGGCTGCACGAAGCAAGCTGCGGTGCGGGGCCCGGTCGAAGCCCTTCTTGATCATATCACTGCGCATGGAACCTCTGGACATGGGGGAAAATCTCCTTCCTTCAACTCCAACTGGGTTTATGTTTTCAAACATTTTAACACGTTTACGCATAAAAGAAAATCGAATTTGGTCAAGCCTTGGGTATACGGAAAAGCCTGGTTGAGACTATAACACCGGCCGCCGAATACAGCAAGGGGAGGATGATTTCCAGCCAAAAGAAGGCTCCGCTCCGGTCCGACGAACCGTAAACAGACAGAATCTCCATGACCTTGTAGATGGGCGGAAGAATCCAGACCACCCAGGACCCCCATGCCGGAAGTAGGTCATGAAGCCCACCAGCGGCCAAAGAGGCAGTGACTCCCACCAGAACAGCCCCCAGGAGCGTGCTGCGCTTGCGGAACAGGAGCTCCGCCCCCCAGACCAACAAGCTTCCCAACAGGAATGCGGTCCCATGCGCATACGCAGCCAACAGGAGATCGGCCGCCGTAACGCTGCGGTTGAATGCGGACATCCCGATGGGAACAAGGATGCTATAAAGGGAAAAGACTACACCCGATACGCCGAGCATTATCCACCGACCCCATACGTAACGCCGGATTCCGCCGGCATGAAGCACCGTCAGCTCCATCTGACGCTCCGTCTCCGCCCCCCACAGCTGCATCGTGAACCAAGCGGCGGCGCAAAACAGGATGGCGGAGGTGGTTCCGTAGCTTTCCAGCACCGGGTTGGGCTTGATCGTATAGATCCAAGGCACGATGATGATAAAAGCGACGGATGGCATAAAATACCGGCCTGACTTCATCAGATTATGCAGCATGTATGTAACGAGCGCCTTCATGTCTCTCTTTCCCCCGATCCTGCGGAGCGAACGCTCCGTACCTTCCCCCCCGCTTGAAGCATTGCCAGCAGTAATTCGTCGGATCGTCCGGACGGTACGGAGAACCGGACGGTTTCTCCATGACGGACTGCCTGCAGACCGGCATACCCGAGAACCAATTCCTTCACCACAGTGTCCGTCAGCCCGGCAGCTTGGACGACCATCCGTTCTTCCTTCCCGTCCGGCTGGAGCTCCCGGCATACCCCGCCCGGCGCAAATACCAGCAGCCGGTCCGCCAGCCGCCCGGCCAGCTCCGGCTCGTGGGAGACCAGCACCAAAGCGAGCCCCTGATCCTTCAGCTCTTGCAGAAGACCCAGCAGGTCCGCTTGGGAACCGGCATCCAGTCCGGAGAAGGGCTCGTCCAGCAGGAGAAGCTGCGGCTCGTCCAGCAGCGCCTGCATCAGCCCGACCTTCTGCAGCATACCCTTGGAGAATTGACGGATCGGCTGCCCTTCGGCGGTCTCCAGCCTGCAGAATGCCAGCAGCTCCTTGATTCTCCTCTCTCTACGGCCCTTCTCCATCCCCCGGATCGCACCCATGTGCCGCAGATATTCCGTGGGCGTGAACCTCAAGAGGGGCATCCGGTCCGGCACATAGCCGATTCGGCGCAGTGCATAGGGGCCCTCCCATTCCAGGGTAATGGTGCCCTGATCTGGCTTGGTCAACCCGGCCAACAGACGCAAGAGAGTGCTCTTCCCGCTGCCGTTGGGGCCCGACAGCACGAGACACTCTCCTTGCTCCAGCTCGAAGCTTACCGGCTGCAGAACCGTTCGGCGGCCGTAGGTTTTGGCCAATCCGCTTACTCGGACCAATGTCGACATTCCATTCCGCTCCTTCCCGACAAAAAAAAACGTTCCGCCCTTCAACAGAGCGAAACGGCATCTTCTATTCATTATAACCTGAAAATCTGGATCGTGCGCTGCAGCTGGCTGACCGCCTGGTTCATCCGCTCCGCATGCTCGGCCATAGACTCGATCGAAGAGATCTGCTCGTTCATAGATGCCGAAACCTCCTCGGTGCCGGCGGCAGATTCCTGGGTGATAGCCGATATGTTCTCGATGGAGCCCGAGATCCGGTGTGCGCCCTCCAGCATAACGTCGCTCTCCTTGGAGAACGAGGAGATCTGCTCCGTAATGTATTGGACGCTGTCCACGATCTCGTTGAAGACATGGGAGGTCTCTTCGATCATCTGGTTCTGGGTGCGCACGATCTGTTCGTTGGCCTTGATGTTCTCAATGGCCTCCCGGACTCCCGCTTCGATGCTCCGCACCAGCGTGAAGACCTCCTTCGTGGAACGGGTGGCCTCTTCCGCCAGATTCCGAACCTGCTGGGCGACGACGGCGAAGCCCCGTCCGTGCTCTCCGGCGCGGGCCGCCTCGATGGAGGCATTCAGCGAAAGCAGGTTGGTCTGCTCCGCAATATCCTTGATGGTCGCGGTAATCTTCGTGATGCCGACGGCCTGCTCTGCCAGCTGGTCGATGGTATGAGCCACCGCCTTGGTAGCCGCCACGTTGCTCTTCATGCCGATGCTCTGGCTCTCTACGGCCTTGCGTCCCTTCTCGACAAGGTCGATCATTTCCTCCGACCGCTTGTTCATCACCTTCGTGGACTGGGCATAGGAGGCGACCTTGGTCTCGATATCCCGGATGGACCCGGTCATGTCCGCCACATCCTCCGAGATGGTGTTGGCGCCCTGCGCCAGCTCATTGGTGGACAGCGATACTTGGCCCAGCGCGTCCTTCATGTCCTGGCTCTTCGCGAAGATGTCCCGGCTGTTCTCCGAAACCTGCTTGGTGATGGAGGTGGTGTCCTGCAGAATGCCCCGGAGCTTGTCGATCATCTGATTCAGCGACTTGCCCAGGTCGCCGATGGCATCGTTCGACGTGACGTGAATCTTCTGGGAGAAGTCCCCCTTGGAGATGTTCATGGCCACGCGGGACATGTGCTCGATAGAATCCGATAAGGATCTCTCCAGAAGGCGGATCAAAGGGAAGGATACTGCTAAGGTTACAAGCAATTGAATCAGCCATTTCACAAGAGATTCATGGTTGATCAAGCCGATGATTAGCGTCAGCAGCTCGGCGACGGCGACCAGCGTATAGCAGCCCACCTGCAGTTTCTTGCGGAATGACCATGAGCTCATAAGTTCCATAAGCACAACTCCCTTTTTATCGACAAAATGTAACCGATTTCTTTACCAGATATTATAGCATTGATAGAGAGTTTGGTCTATGCCGCGTAAAAAGGTTAGGCCCATGGAACTAGCTGATCCACTTCATCGCATGCTTGAACTCCAGCTCGTCCAGCTTGGCGCCGGCCTTCTCCGGGTCGGGACGCCACTCACACTCGTGAAGCTCCACGTTCACCGGCACCTGGCAGCAGATGGCCGCCAGCTCCCGGGACAGATGAAGGTTGTCCAGATCGCACTCAATCTTTCTCTTCACGCCGGCCGCCAGCTTGTCCAGGTTCTCCAGAATGCCTTCGATGTCCTGGTATTCGCACAGGAGCTTCACGGCCGTCTTCTCGCCGATGCCCTTGACGCCGGGATAATTGTCGCTGGTGTCCCCCGTCAATCCCTTCAGGTCCACGATCTGGTTGGGGGACAGGCTTTTTTCGGCCAGGAGGGTGTCTGGGTCGTATACCATGTAGTTGTTGGCGCCCTTCTTCATGATGATGACCTTCACGTTATCGTCGATGAGCTGCAGCATATCGTGGTCTCCCGTCAGGATGTGCACCTGGCAGGTCTCGCCGAATTTCCGGGCCAGGGTGCCGATGCAGTCATCCGCTTCGTAGCCTACGAGCCCCACATTGGGAATGCCGAAGCTGGCCGTGACCTCCTTCACCAGGTCGAACTGGGGAATCATCTCGAGTGGAGCCTCAGGGCGGTTGCCCTTGTAATTCCCGAACTTCTCCGTGCGGAAGGACTTGGAGCCCATGTCCCAGCAGCAGACCACGTGGGTCGGCTTGAAGGCGCGGATGGCGTCGGTCATATATTTCATGAACCCGTAGACGGCGTTGGTGGGCATGCCCGCTTTGGTGCGCATGATATACCCGCTGGAGGAAGTGGCGTAGAAGCCCCGGAACAGAAGGGCCATTCCGTCGATCAGCATCACATTGTTCAAAGCTTATTACTCTCCTTTTGTCTAGATCTTCAGAGAAAAGTATATCACGAATCCAGGTCTGCCGGGGGATCCGCAGGTTTTTCCATATCTCAGGCGGGGGATGGGAGCCTGGGAATGGCTGCGATAAGGCACCGGAACCATGATCATCGCCTATGCCGGCGCACCAAAAAAAGCACTGCCCCCGAATTACGGGAGCAATGCTTCTTATCGGTACCGCTGCTGCGTTCGCCTAAGCTTACAGCAGATCCTTATCGATCTTGATGACGACCTTCCGCACGGGGCCGCCTTGGCCGGTAACGGCACAGAGCGGACGGTGGATGTCATCCGGGAAGAAGACGGCGAACATGCCCGGGCGCAGCAGCACCTCGGACTCATCCTTCACGTCCTGGAAAAACGCGATGTCGCGGGAATCCAGGTAGTCCTCCGACGGTACGGTCTCCGGCGTTCTGCGGCACACCCCGATGACCTCGCCTTCGCCCGCCATCAAGTATTGGATGTCGATATAACGGTTGTGGGCCTCCGGCTTGCGCTGCTCCTTCGGCTCCGTCGTGCCTTCCTGCACCAGGGCGAACATTTTGTCGCCTTCGATCTCATATTTGCCCGGCTCCAGTGTCTCCGGCTTCGACTCCGTCAGGAACGCCACCCCGCGGGACAACGCCTTAGAGTATACATGTTCTTCCTTGCTCCATGTCGCCAAATCGCTCACGATCATGATCCCTACACCTCTTTCGTCAGTCTCTTCCTAAGAGTACAACCGCCCCTCCAAAAAAGCAAAGAAAAAGTACCTTTCCGAAAGGAAAGGTACCGAATCGGACACAATTTGAACCGAATTGAACCTAAAAACTAAGCCAGCGCTTCCTCTTCCGCCGCACCGCCGTACAAGGTCTGGAACAGCTCCACCATCTTCACATGCTTGCGCAGGGACTTCTCGTGGATCAGGTTCAGCTTCCCGTTGTCCAAGGAGCCGAAGACTCCGATCAGATCCTCATTATCATGGCTCCAATCGTAGCCGTTGAAGATCTGAAGGCATGCCAAGCCCTTCTCGTCGTACTCTCCGTCGCGGAACAGGTGCTGGTGGGCGTAAAGCGCGATGCTCTCCTGCATGACCCGGCTGGAGGTCGAGTATTGGGGCAGACCTGGCTGCTCCGGCATGAACGGGAGGATGGTATTGAAGAATTGGTGCAGAATCTCCACATAGGTCGACGGAGCCTTCCGGACCCGGCGGGCCAGCTCGTAAGAGGACTGCAGTCTGCCCGAGAAGAGCATGACAGCGGTCGAATACAGCCAGCTGAAGGAGGTGAAGTTCTTGTTGAAGGAGGTCAGATTGCTGCGTTTCTCCACGCCTGCCGCCTTCAGATAAATGTTGTGGTCCACCACCTGCTGGATGACCAGGTTCAGCGGGTCCGTGGAGTCGAAGGAATGGCCCAGCTCCTTGCTGACCAACTGCACCTTGGAGTTGATGTCGCCGAACAGCTGCTTCTCCTCTTCCTCGGACAGGCCGACATACAGCTGCACGGACAGCTCGGTCTCCATCAGGTCCAGACGGCGCTTCTCCAACTGGGCCAACAGCCCCTCCGTCTGCTCCGCCTCATCGCGGATCTCCTCCGATTCCGGCTGCCGGCGCTGCTTGAGCTTCAGGGAGGCCAGCTTCTTCTCGTAGCGGCGCACTTCCTTCAGCATCTGCTCGTTCACATAGCCCAAGGCCATGATCCGGTGCTGACCGTCGAGAATGCTCAGCTTGGAGCCGTGGCGCAGGTACAGGCTGCCGCCCTCCCGGCCCAGCTGGCTGACATCGCGGAGCGACAGCGTTACCGGTCCGAAGAACACGTGGTCCAGCTCCCGCTCCTGCAAATAGTTGGCGATCTTGCGGCGCTGCATGCCGGACAGCTTGCGCTGCACCATGGGATCGATCGCGGTGTAGTTCAAGAGATCCTGTACCGGCAGGGAAATGGTGGCCAGCCCGAACCGTTCGCAGAACGGGTGGATCGTCATATTCAAGCATAAGCCTTCCATCAGCCTGCATCCTCCTTCGTCCCGATCAGCATCAGCTGGTTCTCGTTGTAGAAGTCCCTGATGTACTGATACGCTTTCATAATCCGAGTCCGCCTCGGGAGCCGGTCCTTCTCTTCCCCTACATAGATGGCATCCCAGTTGATGTGGGGAAGAATCTTCATGGCATGCTCCAGCGCATACCGGTTGAAAGCGCCGGTCTTGACCGCTTCCTCGTGGGCGAACAGGGCCAAGCCGATCTGCACGTTCTCAGACCAGGCGATGTTCCCCTTCCCGGGTTTAGGCAGATAAGCCAGCATCCGGTCAAAATAATACGAGGCCTGCTGCATGGTCTCGTTCTCATCCTGCTCGGTAAACTGGTAGCCGTTGTTGCGGGCGGCCGTGCGCATGCGGCCCTCGAACAAGGCGGCCAGCACTTCGACCAGCAGGTGGTACGACCAGAGGAACTCCGGTCCCTTGCCCCGCTCGGTGTACATGTCGATGCCGATGCTCTGCAGATTCGCATCGCTCATGACCAGGCGGGAGCCCACCACGTGGTAGAATCGGCGCTGGTCGCGGAGAACGGCCAGGTTGCCCCCGATCTTGCGGGGCAGCTTATTGATATCGGAGAACAGCTGACGCTCCTGGCGGGCATCGATGTCCAGATAGATCATGACGGACATCGGGAACTGGTACAGACGGTTCAGCTTCTCCGTGATCTCTTCCATCTTATCGTACTCCCGGCGGTCCTTGGCGCGGGCCATCAAGCTCTGGAAGCTCTCGGTCAGACGCTGGAACGCGGCCAGACGGTGCTGTCCGTCCACGACGTACAGCTTCTCGATCGCCTTCAGCCGGTAAACGCCGGCGTCCTGATCGTACTCGCCTGCGCCCCGAGCGGAGAGGATGATCCCGGGGAAGTAAATGGTCTGCTTATGGTCCAGAAACAGCTGCACGTAGTCGATGAGCTTGGACAGGTTGGCGGGAATAATGGAGCGTTGAACCTCCAGATCCACCTCATAAATGGACAGGAGCTTGCTGACGGGAAGCGTGGTCGAGATGGTTGACTGGCCGAAGGTGCTGGCCAATCTTCCCGGAACCTCCACGAAGGAGCCGGCCTTCTGCTCCGACAGCAATTCAGACAAAGAATGGATAGAGTCCAAGATGTTTCACCCTGCTTTCTTCAAGTTTCTCTCGTATCGGTTGACGGGCCCGACGAATCCCGGGCTTCGACATGGATCTCATTAGTACCATCATAGACAGATTACATGCAAAATATATCATCTTTTTCGAAAAAGTCTTCTATTGAATCTCCAGTTGAAGAGGGAGAGCTCCGGCTCGGATCCCTTGTACAACGGGAAAGCAAGCCTCATTCCAGGCTAACAATCTCGCAAGCCGCGTTCCCGGAAATTACATCCGCCATCCGCAGACAAAGCGCCCCATCCGTTCGACAGCCTGGGCAAGATCAGGGTCCTCCTGCACGAGTGCAATTCTCACATACCCCTCCCCATTAGCTCCAAATGCATCGCCCGGAATGACGACGACACCGGTCTCCAGCGCCATACGGCGGGCGAACTCGCGGGAGGATGCTCCCTCCGGCACCGGCGCCCACAGGAACATGGTGGCCTTGGGCTTCCGGATGGACCAGCCCCATGCCTCGAGCCCGTCCACGACCAGGTCACGCCTGCGCTGGTAGACCTCGGCATTCAACCGCCCCGTTCCGGACCGGATGTCCTCGTCCATAGCGGCGATTCCAGCCTCCTGGGAAGCCAGGAACACCCCGTAATCTATGTTGGACTTCAGCGTCTTCAAGGCCCCCACCGCATCGGCATTGCCGACCATGAAGGCGATCCGACATCCCGCCATGTTGAAGCTCTTGGACAGGGAATGGAATTCGACGGCGGTCCGCTTGGCGTCCGGGAGCTGAAGGATGCTGGGAGGCCGGTACCCGTCGAAGGCCAGCTCGGAGTAGGCGATGTCGTGAACAATCAGAAGATCGTGCTTGAATCCAAGATACAACACTTTTTCGAAAAAGGATAGGTCCGCCACCGCCGATACCGGATTGCTGGGATAATTGAGCAGCAGGAAGGCCGCCGAATCCAAGACCTCCGCCGGAATGGCCTCCAGATCGGGGAGAAACCCGTTCTCCTCCAAGAGGGGAACCGGGTACGGCTCCATGCCCGCCAGCACAAGGCTGGCGCTGTAGATCGGATAACCCGGATCCGGCACCAGAGCCTTGTCCCCCGGATTGGCCACCGCCATGGCCAAGTGGGCGAGCCCGTCCTGGGAACCCATCAGGGCCGTGATCTCCGAAGCGGGGTCCAGGGAAACGCCGAACCGGTGCGCATACCAGTCCGCCACCTTCTGCCGGAAGGCACTACTGCCCTCTGAGGTGGGATACCCGTACAGCTTGGGGTTGCGGACCGCGCGCTCCATCGCCTGCAGCACCGTCTCTGTCGGGGCCCCGTCCGGGCTTCCGATGCCCAGATCGATAAGCTCCAGCCCTCGCGCCCGGGCCTCCCTCTTCCATTCCGCCACTTCACTGAATATCGCCGAGCCCAGCCGGCTCAGCCTTTCCGAATGCCACTTGGCCATGTCGTATCCTTCTTTCATGGGTCCCCGATTAGGGGGCTACATAAGAACAAGGCTCCTAGTGGGGAGCCTTATCTGGTTGTTTATGGAGTCTCTCGGTGTTATCAGCGAGCCCAGGTAAGCTCGTACTCTTCCTCCCGGAAGCCGACGGTGGCCTTCAACCCGTCCATAACGACCGGGCGTTTGAGAAGCCGGCCGTCCTCTGCCAGCAGCCGGAGCTTGTCCTCGTCGGACATGGAGGGAAGCTTGTCCTTCAAACCCAGCTCCCGGTACACGTCGCCCGAGGTGTTGAAGAGCTTCTGCACAGGCAGCCCGGAGAGCGCCACGATCCTGCGAAGCTCCTCCAAGGAGGGGGCCTCCTGGAAGACGTCCTTATATTCCACGTCGATCCCCTTGCCGCTCAGCCACTTGTAGGCGTTCCGACAGGTTCCGCACTTGGGATAGCCATAGAATGTCAAGCCCATTCGTCCATCTCCTTCAATGTCTAATTTTCATCATATCATGAGTTGCGGAGGTACGACAATATCATCCCGATATCCCCGGGAAGCGGCGCCGTAAAGGTCATTCTCTCCCGGCTCACCGGGTGATCGAAGGCCAGTCTGGCGGCATGCAGCGCATGACGGTCCGGCACGGGAACGGAGGAACGAGGCCACTCCGAGACGCCTGATTCCGGGGCGAACTCCCCTGGTACCCCGGGGATTCCCGAATCGCCGGAGGCGTCTGGTCCGTACATGGCGTCTCCCAAGAGGGGATGCCCGATATGGGACATATGGACCCGGATCTGATGGGTGCGCCCCGTTTCGAGCCGGAGGGAGAGATGGGTGGCATCCCGGAAGCGTTCCAGCACCCGGTAATGGGTCACCGACGGATAACCGGACGGCGTGACGATCCGGTAGTGGGGGGAGTCCGGGTTCCGGTCGATGGGCGCGTCCACAGTGCCCGCATCCCGTTCCACGATCCCGTGGACCACGGCCTCGTACTCCTTCTCCACGGTGCCCGCCTTCATCTGCTCCGATACATTCTGATGAACATACGGATTCTTCGCCACCGCCAGCACCCCGGAGGTTTCCCGGTCCAGCCGGTGGATGGGACGGAACCGGATCTTCAATCCCCGCTCCTGCCACATATGGACAATGCCATTGGCCAACGTGTTGGACCAATGTCCGGTGGTCGGGTGGACGATGAGTCCGGGAGGCTTGTTGACGATCAGCAGATGGTCGTCCTCATAGAGCACATCCACCGGAATGTCCTGCGGAAGGATGTCGTCGGAGGTTTCTTCCTCCATCCGGACCTCCACCCGGTCGCCGGCCTGCACCCGGTAATTGATGTAGCGCCGGATGCCGTTGACGGTGATGCCCTCCTCCGTCAGCTTCAGCCGGGACAGGAGCTTCCTCGATATGTGAAGCCTGCGCTGCAGAATGGCACGCAGCTCCATGCCGTCTTCCGATGCAGGCACCAGGTATGTTAACGGTTCGTAGTAGGTCATGGACGCTTCTTGAACACCTCGGCGCTTCTTATATATTCCACATCGGGATGGCCCTCCCGGTGGTTGGCCGCCCGAGCCAGAACGAAGAAGAGGTCGGACAGCCGGTTCAGATAGATCTGCACCGCCGGGTTGATCTCCTGCGTGCGGGCCAGCGTGACCACCCGGCGCTCCGCCCGGCGGCACACCGTGCGGCAGACGTGCAGCGCGGACGATACCCGGCCTCCGCCCGGCAGTATGAAGCGGGTGATATCCGGCGTCTCCGCGTCGAAGCGGTCGATGAGCCCCTCAAGGCGCTCGGCCAGCTCCGGAGTCACCTTGTACTCCCGCTGCTCCTTCTTCAGGATCGCCAGGTCGGAGCCGCAATCGAAGAGCTCGTGCTGGACGTCCAGCAGCTCCTCCAACAGATCACCGAACATCTCCCGGTCCATGAAGGACATGGCCTGCCCCAGGAAGCTGTTCAGCTCATCCACGGTGCCGTAGGCCTCTACCCGGATATCGTCCTTGTCCACCCGGCCTCCGATGACGCCGGTCTGGCCTTTGTCGCCGGTTCGCGTATAGATTCTCATGGCTCTTGTCCTCCCTCATCAGTCTCCGTCGGCCTTATCATCTCATAGATCCGTTCCATATCCAAATGCGCGCGCACATGGCCGGCCAGCCTGTCGAAGGCAGCCTCCCGCCGGGATTGGAGATCCAGCGTCTCCCGTACCGGCTCCCAGCCTCTGGCGGTGCGGAGCTTATCGAGCCAGCACCGGCGGAACCCGTCATTGTGCAGAATGCCGTGAACGTAGGTTCCCCACACCTTGCCTCCGAAGGCCGCAGCGCCGTCCCCGTGGGGCGGCTCCTCCGGCATGCCGTCCGGTCCCGTCCTGGCGATCCGGAAGGGATGGGGCTCCGGCTCAACATACCGGGTCCGGCCCATATGGATCTCGTAGCCGCGGATGGGATAGGGAAGGCCGGCCGCTCCCGGCACCTCAGCCGTTCCCGCCACCCGGACCGTCCGCTTGTCGGGCGTGAAGACGGTCTCCGACGGGAGCAATCCCAGCGCATCCGTCTCCTCCCGGTCCGATTCCAGCCGCTCCGGATCCAGAAGACGGCGGCCCAGCATCTGGTAGCCGGCGCAGATACCGACCAGCTCGCCGCCCTCCCGGACGTACCGGAGAATGGCGGCCTCAAGGCCCGTTTCCCGGAGGAACAAGAGGTCATCCACCGTATTTTTGCTGCCGGGGAGGATCAGGGCATCGGGTTC
Organism: Oryzibacillus soli; assembly: GCF_051594765.1. Taxonomy (NCBI): domain Bacteria; kingdom Bacillati; phylum Bacillota; class Bacilli; order Caryophanales; family Paenibacillaceae; genus Oryzibacillus; species Oryzibacillus soli. Next base: position 211,427 of record NZ_JBPPGJ010000008.1, on the reverse strand, counting down.
TCCCAGCTGCCCGGGCTCGGTCACATAGCGCAGCGATACGTCCGGCTCCAGGGGCAGAGGGTCGAAATCAGTAAAATTGGACAGCCGGGGCAGACGGACCACAGCGATGTCGAGAGCCTTCCCGGACGTACCGGATCCGGGCAGGGGCGAACCCTGCCGCCCCGACAGCTTCGCGTCCAGAGAGGCCGAGTCCTCATCCTCCAGGTCCAGCTTAGGCAGGTAGGGGATAACGCCCAGCACCGGCTTGCCCGTGCGCTGCTCCAGCCAATCAAGCCCCGGCTTCAAGAGGGTCACGTCCCCACGGAACTTATTGATGATGAAGCCCCGGACCCGGTCCCGCTCATGGGGCTCCAGAATCTCCAGAGTACCTACGATGGAGGCGAATACGCCGCCACGGTCAATATCGGCGACCAAGAGCACCGGAGCGCCGGCCCAGCCGGCCAGCCTCATGTTGACGATGTCCCGGTCCTTCAGATTCACCTCCGCCGGGCTTCCGGCGCCTTCGATCACGACGAGATCGTATTCCGCACGGAGGCGGTCCAGCGCCTCCTTCACGATCCCTTCCGCCTGGACAAGATACTCCTCCCGGTATGCCCGAGCCTCGTAATCCCGGAGGGGCTTGCCGTGGACCACCACTTGGGAGACCATGTCCTTCTTCGGCTTCAGAAGGATCGGATTCATGTCCGTGCTGGCCGCAATCCGGCAGGCATCGGCCTGAAGTCCCTGGGCCCGGCCGATTTCCTTGCCGTCCGGCGTGATGTAGGAGTTGAGCGACATGTTCTGCGACTTGAAGGGCGCCGTCCGGAGCCCGTCCTGAACGAAGATCCGGCACAGAGCGGCCGTCAGAATGCTTTTGCCAACGTCGGAGGCGGTTCCTTGGAGCATCAGCGTCGGCGCCGGCTCTGTGGAGCCGCGAATTCCGCCGGGCTTCGGGATGATAAGGTCGGTCATAAGCGGCCTCCTTCTGAATGATGCAGCTCCCGGATGGAAGCCTGAAGCGCGCCGATCAGCCGGAGGTTGTCCTCCCGCAGCTTGACGGCGGTCCGGCCGAAGCGCCGGGAGAGACAGCCGAAGGTGGAGGCATCCCGGATCAGGATGCCCCGCTTGCCCATGGCGGCTTGCAGCGCCCGGATGTCATAGGGCTCCTCGTCCGGAATCCGGAACAGCAGGTAATTGGTATCGCTCTTCGTCACCTGGAGACCCAGGGCCCGAAGCTCCTCTGTCAGCCAGGGGCGCTCGGCTTGCAGCCAAGCCAGCGTCCGCTCCCCGAACTCCCGGTCGCCGAGCATCTCCGCACCGAGCCGCTGAGCCAGGGCGTTGACGCTCCACTGCACCTGCTGCCGCTTCATCCGCCGGATCCGGTCAGGATGGGCTACGATGAAGCCGAGCCGCAAGCCCGGAATGGTGTAGAACTTGGTCAAGGACCGGACCACCATTAGCTTGTCCGTGAGAGGCGCCTGACGGATCCGGCTGAAGCGCTCTTCGTCTCCCGAGAAGTCAATGAAGGCCTCATCCAGGATGACGGGCTTGTCCGTATCCAGGACCCGGTCAAGGAAGGTCTGCGGCAGCAGGCGGCCCGTCGGGTTGTTAGGATGTCCGAAGAAGAGCAGGTCCGACGCCCGGATGCCCTCCTCCAGCTCAAGTGAGTCCGGATCGGGCAGGAAGCCGTGCTCCTCCCGAAGCGGCAGCTCGATGACCGCCGCCCCTGCTTTCTCCGCCGCTTCCCCGTATTCGGAGAAGCAGGGGCGCAGGAGACCGACGGTGCGCGGGTTGTGGGATTGGACCGCCAGGTCGATCAGCTCGGCCGCGCCGTTGCCGGCCAGCACCGCTTCCACTGGAACCCGATACAGGGCGGCGATCCGTTCCCGCAGCTCCCGGCAGTCCGGGTCCGGGTAGCGGGACAGCTCCCGCCGCCATTCCGACAGCAGGATCCGCTCCGCCGACCCGGGAGGCCCCAGCGGGTTCATATTGGAGCTGAAGTCCAAGAAGCCGTTCTTATCCAAGCCGTACAGCTCGGCGGCCGTCCAGATATCTCCGCCGTGGCCGTGCCGTTCCAGCGACATGGTCATATCCTCCCCATCCTTGTCTCTTGCGGGCCGTCCCGCCTACAGGTTATACAGATACAAGACGGAAGCCAGCAGCAGCACCGTCTCCACTATCTCGTTGATTGCGCCGTACGTATCCCCGGTCAAGCCTCCCAGCTTGCCCGCCATACGTACCGCAACCAACAGCCCCGCACATCCGGCGGTTACCGAAGCCCCCGCCGACAGCACGATGGCGTCCCGCCAATCGCCGGCCAGCCAGCCCAGCAGCACGGCCGATCCGATCGCCGCCAGCAGGGAGGCGCCCAGCAGGTGCCGGGAGCCGGCGCCGCTGAAGTAGGAGCCCATGCCCGGCTGTCCTTCCCGGGCATACGGCCATGAGACCACTGCCGCCACCATAAACCAGCGGCTCCAGACCGGAGCCGCCGCCAGCAGGCCGGCTGCCAGGGGCCACTGCGCCTCCAGCAGGGCGTGGAGCAGCGCATATTTCAGCAGCAGCTGCAGCACGCAGGCCATGACGCCCATGGCTCCCACCCGGCTGTCCTTCATAATCTCCAGCATCCGCTCCCGGGACCGGTGGCTCAGCAGGCCGTCGGCCGTGTCCATCAGCCCGTCCAGGTGCAGCCCCCCCGTCAGCGCCACCCAGAGCCCGGCCAGCAGGGCGGCCGACACCTCCACGGGCAGCACGGCGGACAGCACCGTTCCCGCTCCGGCCAGGAGAAGGCCGATGACGAGGCCCACCGCCGGATAGAATACGACGCTCCGGCTGAGCACCCGCTCCTCGAACGGCACCTGCACGGGGAACGGGATCCGGCTGAGCAGCTGGAACGCCGCCGCTGCCGGGTGCCACCAGGTTATAGAGCCTTTAGGATCATGAGTGCGCATAAGCATCCTCCCGCTATCAGATAGCTGACCCGGTACAAGAGCCGGACCGTCAGCACCAGGTCATCCTTGCCGAGGGGCCGCAGGGGCCACCCCATCCGGGCCCGCTCGCTGATCAGGCCCCCGTATGTGTTCCTCCCGCCCAGCTCGACCCCCAGAGCGCCGGCCACGGCGGATTCGGGGAAGCCGCTGTTCGGGCTGGGATGCAGCCGGGCAAACTGCCGGACCGCGCGCCGGGCCCGGACCGCCGACAGCCCGCTGCCGGAGCAGGCGGCGACCAGCACGAGCATCCAGGCGGTCAACCGGGCCGGCAGCAGGTTCAGTACGTCGTCCCACCGGGCCGAGGCCCAGCCGAAGTGCAGGTACCGCTCGCTGCGGTAGCCGACCATGGAGTCGAGGGTGTTGGACGCCCGGTAGGCCATGGCCAGCGGCGCCGCTCCCAGGAGAGCGAAGAACAAGGGGGACACCACAGCATCCACCGTGTTCTCCGCCACCGTCTCCACCGCCGCCCGGGTAATCTCCGGCTCGTTCAGGCCGGCCGTATCCCGGCCCACGATGTAGCCCACATATTTGCGGGCATCAGGCAGGTTACCCTCCGCCAGCGGACGGTACACCAGCAGGGCCGCATCCTTCAGCCCCTTCACCGCCACGGTGGTGGAGATGAGCCAAGCGTTGGCGACCATTCCCAGCCACGGATGCACCGCGTGAAGGGCCCAGACGATACCGCCGGTTACTGCGGCTGAGAGAATGACCGTAGCCGCCGTCAACACCGTCCCCCGGCGCTTCAGCTTGGCCCTGTCCCACTCCGGAGTTTCTCCGTCGCGCAGACGGCGCTCCAGCCACTTGATCCAGCGTCCGATCAGGATCACCGGGTGGGTGGGCCAAGGCGGATCCCCTACCAGCCAGTCTATGACGAGGGCCGCCAGCAGCATGCCCAGGATTTCTTCAGGTGTATACCAGAGCAGCACCCTCGCCTCCTCCCCGATGAATAAGTACGTTCACGCTTCTCCCGGCAGCCGGAAGGCCAGATGCTTCAGCTCCACCGGAATGCCCGCCGTGACCAGGAACACCTGGTCGCAGAGCGCGGCAAGACGCTGGTTCATCCGCCCCGCCGCATCGCGGAACAGCCGGCCAAGCGGGTATTCCGGCACCAGGCCGTCCCCCACCTCGTTGGTCACCAACAGCACGGGAACCGGCAGAGAGCGCAGCACCCCGGCCAGACGCTCCACCTCCGCTTCCGCCAGGGCACCGGCCTGAGCCATCTCCTCCCGGGTCCATTCCTCCACGCCGGCTTCCAGCAGCAGGTTCGTCAGCCACAGCGTCAGGCAATCCACCAGGATGACCGGCCCGGCCCACTTTCCGTCTATCGCGCCATTGCTGGCTGGCTTCTTGTCCTCACGGCCCGCCAAGGCCGGAGCCCGTCCGGCCTGAGTCTCTGTCCCGGACGCAGAAGCCTCCGTAGATGCCTCCGCCTGCGCCTGCGCCTCCACGCCCAAGTCCGCCAGCAGCTCCGCCAGCTTCAGGGGCTCCTCCACCGTCGTCCATGGGAAAACACCAGCCTCCCGTGTGCTCCTGTGCAGCTCCACCCGGTCCTGCATCTCGCCGTCCCAGATCCGGGAGGTTGCCACATAGATTCCCCGTCGGCCCAAGCAGGCCGCATACCGCTCCGCGAACCCGCTCTTGCCGCTGCGGGCTCCTCCGGTGACCAATACCAGCATAATGAACCGGCTCCTTCTCTTCGATCCTTGTCAGCCCATTCCCGTCTTCACGTCCTGCTCGCCGGGCCGGTCCCCGGCCTTCGGTTACTCCTGGTTGCTGACTCCCGCCGAAGCGAAGGTCGCCATCTCCGCCATCACGCGGATCGCCGCCTCCACCAGGTGGAAGCACAGAACGGCTCCCGTCCCCTCGCCCAACCGCATGTCCAGCGTCACCATGGGCCTAAGGCCCAAGGCATCCAGCATCAACCGGTGGCCCTGTTCATCCGACAGATGGGAGGCGATCATGTATGCCTGGGATAGCGGCGCCATACGGCTGGCCGTCAGGGCGGCGGCCGACGAGATGAAGCCGTCGATGACCACCGGCTTCCGCTTCTCCGCCGCACCCAGAATCAAGCCGGTCAAGCCGGCGATCTCCAGGCCGCCTACCTTGGCCAGCACGTCCAGCGGGTCGGAGGCGTCCGGCTTGTTCACCTCTAAGGCCTGCGCCAGCACCTTCTGCTTGTGCACGAGCCGCTCGTCCCCGATGCCCGTGCCCCGTCCCACTACGGCTTCCGGAGGAAGACCGGTGAACGCCGACAAGATCGCCGCACTGGGCGTGGTGTTGCCGATGCCCATCTCGCCGGTGGCGAACAGGCCCACGCCCTGATCCGCCAGCTCCAGAGCCAGCTCGTAGCCGACCTGAACGGCGGCCAGCGCCTCCTCCCGGGTCATGGCCGCTTCCCGGGCCAGATTCCGGGTGCCCCAGCGGACCTTGCGGGAGATCAGCTTCTCGTGGGACAGCTCTGCGTTCACCCCGATATCGACGCAGACCACCTCCGCTCCCGCATGCCGGGCCAGCACATTGACGGCAGCGCCGCCGCCCAGGAAGTTCATGACCATCTGGGGCGTCACCTCCTGCGGAAATGCGCTCACGCCTTCCTCGCATACCCCATGGTCGCCGGCCATTACCACCACGGCCTTGCGCCCCAGCTCCGGGGCCAGCTCACCGGTCATGCCGGCCAGCTGCACCGCCACCGCCTCCAGCTTGCCCAAGCTGCCGGGGGGCTTGGTCAGCTGATCCAGATGCGCCGCCGCACGGGCGCAAGCCTCTTCGTCCAGCGGCCGAATGCCGGCCGTCATTTGTTCCAATGATAAGGTTGCCTTCTTCATCGTCTTATCGTCTCCTTTTCCTCTTGCCGGGTATCCCCGGTCTGAATCGGTTCGCTTTCTTCCGGAGTCAGCAGCAGCTGTGGCGCTCCGACAGCCGGATGCGGCATCACCACGGGCCGGGTGCCGTACACCCGCTCCACCAGCTCCTCGCTCAATACCTCCCAGGGCATCCCGATGGCCTGGACTTCCCCATCCTTCAGCACCAGCAGCCGGTCGCAGTACAAGGCGGCCAGGTTCAGATCGTGCAGCACAGCCACCACTGTCAGCCCGCACTCCCGGTTCCACTTGCGCACGTAATCCATCATCTGGAGCTGGTAGCCGATATCCAGGTAGGTCGTGGGCTCGTCGAGGAGCAGCACCGTCGGCTCCTGCGCCATGGCCTTGCCCAGCGCCGCACGCTGGCGTTCGCCTCCGCTCAACTGGTCCACCGCCCGCTCCTCCAGCACCGCCAGCCCCAGCCGCTCCACGATCCCGGCCAGCAGCCCCTCGGCATCGCTCCGGTCCCGCCCGAGCCAATCCTGATGGGGATACCGTCCCATCTCGAGAATCTCCCGCACGGTGAAGCCGACCGGCGGCAGTGCCTCCTGCTCCAGCACCGCCATGAAGCGGGCCAGCTTCCGCCGGGCATAGTCGGACACCTCCCTGCCGTCCACCCGCACGCTCCCCGCATCCGGGCGCTCCGTGCCGGAGATCATCTTCAGCAGGGTGGATTTGCCGCTCCCATTGGGACCGATGATCCCGTAGATCTCGCCCTTGCGCACGGAGCAGCTCACCTGCTTGAGCACCGGCACGCCGTCATAGCTCTTCTGCACGTTCTCCATGACGATCATCGCATTAACCCCCTTGCCGGTATTTGCGCTTGCGCAGCAGATAAGCGAAGAATGGCGCGCCCAGGAGTGCTGTTACCACACCGAGCGGGATCTCCTTCGGAGACAGGACGAGCCGGGCCAGCGTATCGGACCACAGCACATAGATCCCTCCAGTTAGGGCGGACAGCGGCACGATAAGCCGGTAATCCGGTCCGACCGTCAGCCGCACCAGATGGGGAACCACTAATCCGACGAATCCGATGACCCCGCATACGGACACCGCCGCTGCAGTCAGCAGAGTGGACACGGTCAGCACGATCCACTTGGTCCGCTCCAGATCGACGCCGAGATGAGCGGCCTGCTTTTCCCCCAGCGTCAGGAGGTTCAAGGCCCTCACATGCCACCAGATGACCAAGAGTCCGAACACAAAATACGGCAGGAGCACCAGCGAATAGTCCCAGTTCCGCATGGACAGGCTTCCCATGAGCCAGTAGAGGATCTCGTTGACTACCTTGTTGGAGAGACTGACCATAAATGAGACGACGGCGCCCAGGAAGGCGCTGACGACCACCCCCGCCAGAATCAGCGTTTCCACCTTGGACTTCCCGCCATGGGAGGACAGCCGGAAGACCGCCACAAGCGTCAAGGTCCCCGTTGCAAAAGCTACCAGCGGCACGGTAAACTGCCCCACGGCATGCTGCAGCTCGAACAGGATGATGAAGGCGGCCCCGACGGACGCGCCTGAGGCTACGCCCAGCGTGTAAGGGTCGGCCAGCGGGTTCCGGAGCACCCCCTGGAAGCCCGAACCGGCCACTCCCAGCGAAGCGCCGACCAAGACGGCCAGAACCACCCGGGAGAAGCGAACCTTCATAATAATGTTCTCGCTGGCCTGCGGCCAATCCGGATGGACGACACTCCCCAGCAGGGGGAGCTTATGCAGGAGAATCCGCCACACCTCCAGGAGCGGCAGTCTAGCCGAACCCAACGACAAACTCGCAATAATGGAGAAAAGAAGGAGCGCCGCCGCTCCTCCTCCCCATATGATCAGTCGCCTGTTCATCTTATTTCACTTCATCCGGGTGGATCGCCTTCGCCACCTCGATCAGTCCCTTGGTGACACGCGGACCGACCCGGCTGACCAGATTGGAATCCACCGCATACTGCTTCTTGTTCTTCATGGCATCGATGGCATCCCAGCCCGGACGCTTGTTGATCTCCTCCAGGATGGAACCCATGCCCGCTTCACCCTTGGCATAGACGATGACCTCCGGATTGGCCTTGATGATGGCCTCCGGATCGATCTTGTACCAGCCCTTCTTGTCTGCGCCGATGTTGATGCCTCCCGCCAGGGTGACGATCTCGTCCATGAACTCGCCGGAGCCTACGGTCCAGCCCGGGCTGAATTCGATGTACACCCGTTTCTTCGGTGCGTTCTTCACGGCATCGGTCACTTTCTTCAGATCCGCGCGCATCTCGTCAGCGGCTTTCTTGGCTTCCGCTTGGGTGTTCAGGATCTGGCCGAACAGCTCCACCCGGTCGATCGCCTGCTGGAGCGTCTTCGGATCGCTTGCGAACACCTTGACGTTCAAGGCCCGAAGCGCCTCCACCGCCTTCTTATTCACACCGGCGCTGGCGAAGACCACATCGGACCCTGCCGCCACCACCGCTTCCATGTTGGAATTCAGATCGCCGATCTGCGCCTTGCTCTTGGCTTCCGCCGGATAGTCGCTCCACTTGTCCACGGCCACGATCTTGGCTCCCGCTCCCGCCGCGTATACGGACTCCGTCTCGCTCGGGGCCAGGGTGACGATCTTCTCAGGCGCTTTGTCGAAGGTGATCTCCACGCCGGTCGCATCCTTCAGCTTCAGCGGATACACCGTCTTCGAAGCCGCCTGGGTCGCCGCGGGGGGCGTTGCCTGGACAGCCGCCGTGGCCGCGGGCTGAACCGTTGCGGTTGCCGCTGCCGAAGGAGATGCCGAATTGGTGTCCTTGCCGCCGCAGCCCGCCAGGGCCAGGGACAGGGTTAGTGCTGCCGCTGCCGTGACAGCCGCCTTTTTCCGCCACATGTTGTTGCTCATCCGAATCTCTCCCTCGTACGTATGTATGAGATGAGCCTGAATGCCTCGAACAAGACCCAAACGAAAGAACCCTCCGGCCTCTTGCGAGGCGGGAGGGCACAGCAAATCAGAAAGGGGTGCGTTCCGGCGTTCGACGTTCGTCTCACGTCCGGTCGGACTCCGTGATCAGCCTGATCCTTTTCCTCGAAGGATTTCGTCAGCTACACTCGGATGGGCAGGTCTCCTGACTTACGGGTTCAGACGTGCCTCGCCTTCCCATTCCGGCTGCATGCGGAACAGTGGCCTTACGAGGTCGTCCCCGATTCACAGTGGCGGGACCGTGCCGGTTTCACACCGGCTTCCCTTTTAACCTTGCGCGTGAAGCGCGAAGGACCCATCGGCGGGAATCTGCTATTCGGTTCTCATTCAAGCGCGAATCTCTAAGAGCACATTATAGGCATATCCGATGGGAATTACAAGAACTATTTTAGATAACGTTCGTCATACGGTGGGAGGAAGAACATGAAAAGAGCCTTCCCCGTGCGGGGTCAGGCTCTCTGAAAAATTCCCATATATTCGTTCAGCTTCTTATCGAGAATCGTGCTGATTTCCACTACCTTGGGCGCGGTCAAGCACTGCTCCTTCAAAGCCAATTGCTCCATCTTCTTGCGAAGGCTGTAAATTTCTTCTTCCAGGGAGGCGGATGGCGAAGGTTTACTAGATAGTCGGTAAGCCCATTTGGTGCTATGGTTAGGATCGCGAACCAACATGCTACCACGATAAGACCGGCATACGTATTCAGCAAACGCCATTTATATCCCTCCTTTAAGAATTCCCTGGTTAGAATGTTTACAATCCCCTAACATAAGGATACCAGTTTTTATTTGAAAAAGAAAGCGGATTTTACTAGATTTCAAGAATTTGGGGGTCTTGCGCAGGACAATGGACCTGCTCCTTCAGCCCCGCTCCAGCCGCCTCAGGAACTTATCGATCCGATCCAGCGCTTCGATCAGCTGGGCGATCGAATTGGCATAGGTGCATCGCAGGAAGCCCTCCCCGCCCAAACCGAATACGTGCCCCGGAACGGCAGCCACCTTCGCCTCAAGCAGCAGCCGCTGGGCGAATTCCTCGGACGTGAGCCCGGTTCCGGCTATGCTCGGAAAGGCGTAGAACGCTCCCTGGGGTTCATGGCACTCCAGTCCCATGTCGCGGAAGCCCTTGACCACCAGCCTGCGCCTCTGGTTGTAGGAGTCCACCATCCGGTCCTTCTCCTCCATCCCGTTCCGAAGCGCCTCCAAGGCAGCCACCTGGCTCATGATGGGAGCACACATGACCGTATACTGATGGATCTTCAGCATGGCGGCGATCAGCTCCCGGTGTCCGCAGATATAACCCATCCTCCAGCCGGTCATGGCGAAGGCCTTGGAGAAGCCGCTGACTAGCAGCGTGCGGTCCTTCATCCCGGGCAGGCTGGCGAAGCTGGTATGCTTGATCCCGTAAGATAGCTCGGCATAGATCTCGTCGGAGATGACGAGGAGATCATGCTCCTCGACCAGACGGGCGATCGGCAGCATGTCTTCGTAGGTCATAACCCCGCCGGTCGGGTTGCTCGGATAGCAGAGGATCAGAACCTTGGAGCGAGGCGTGATCTTGGCCTTCAGGCTCTCCGCGGTCAGCTTGAAGCCGTCCTTGGCGAAGGTCTCGATCCCTACGGGAATGCCCCCGCCAATGGAGGTGATGGGGCTGTAGGATACATAGCAGGGCTCGGGAATCAGAATCTCATCCCCCGGATTGATCAAGGCCCGGAGGGCCAGGTCGATGGCTTCGCTGCCTCCAACGGTCACAATCATTTCATTGGAGGGCTCGTAGCTGACCTTGAAGCTGCCATGCAGATATTCGGCAATGGCCTCCCGAAGCTCGAGCAGGCCGGCATTGGACGTATATTGGGTCTTGCCGCGTTCCAAGGAATAGACGCAAGCCTCCCGGACATGCCAAGGCGTGACGAAATCCGGTTCGCCCACCCCCAGGGAGATGATGCTCGAATCCTTGCTTGCGCTGACCAAGTCAAAAAACTTCCGGATCCCCGAGGGCGGAATAGCCCGTACCAAGGGAGTCAAATAGTCCTGCATCGATTGGCGTTTCGTCGTCATACGGGATCATCCTCCGCTTGGGTTTAGGGAGCAATGACGAGCCGGTTATCGTCCTCATGGTCTTCGAACACGACGCCGTCCTGCTTATATTTTTTCAAGATAAAATGGGTTTTGGTCGAGAGTACGCGATCAATGGAAGACAAGCGCTGCGAGACGAACAGGGCCACCTCTTTCAGGGTGCGGCCTTCCACTTCCACCAGGAGATCGTAAGCGCCGGACATCAGATATACGGACTTCACCTCAGGGAACAGATAGATCCGCTCGGCGATGGCGTCGAAGCCGCGGCCTCGTTCGGGTGTAATCTGAACCTCGATCAGGGCGGTGACCTTGTCGTCCTCCACCTTGCTCCAGTTGACGATAGGCGCATATTTAATGATCACTTTGTCCGCTTCCAGCTCCGCGATGGCTCGCTCAACCTCCTCCCGCGCCGCATCCAGCATGGTGGCGATCAAGTCGGGCGTTCTCCGCGCATCCTCCTTCAGGATATCGAGAACCTTCGCTTTCAGTTCAGTCATGATCATGTCCTCCTAGAAGAGTAATCCCGGAATCTTCCGGATTCCCACGCCCCGGGCGGACCGGGGCTGAAAAGAATTATTATCACTATACACCGTAAACTCCCATGAAGCAAAGAAAAAATCCCACCCTTGACCATTCGCTCCTCAAGTTGGCAAATGATCGGATGGGACCTTTCTATAATTCGGCCGTTCGTTCCTCAATTTGACGAAAAACCGTAAAACAACCCTGTGGTGACCGCATACTCCGCGTCAGCCCGCGGTATGCAGCCGTTCGTTCTTCGGCAATAGGAGCTTCGCCATGTGGTCGCGGATTCCGCGGCGCTCATAGCCCGGGGCCAGAATGACCTTCAGGGCGGCATGCTGGTCCGGAGCCGTAACCCGGCTGCCGATGCCAACCAAGCGGCCGCTGTCGTAAGCGGCGATGACACTGCCGGCCTCCACGGCCTGCCCGATGTCGGATGCAAACTCCGTCTCCGCATAAGACTGCATAAAGGCATTCAGCTGTTCCGGTTCGGGAGCTCCGACTTGCAGAGCAATCTTCATTTCCCTCATCACCTTCAATTCGTTTCTCTGTATATAAATATACAGGATGCTGAATTTTTATGCAAGTGAATTCTCAAAAAAATCTCATTCCATCCCTCTGCATGTTCATCATCCCCAGGAGCTATTATAAGCAGCCGCCTGTGTATCGGTATGGGCGAACGCCAAAAATAATCCCCTTAGCCAAGGCCAAGGGGATCTGCTTCAATCGAATAAGCCCATACTCAAATAACGTTCGCCCGTATCAGGGGCGATGCATAACACCCGCTTGTCAGGGCCCAGCCGCTCCGCTTCCCGAAGCGCAGCCCATACCGAGGCTCCTGCAGAGGGACCTACGAGTATCCCCTCTTGGGCCGCAAGGCGTCTGACGGTATCCAGGGCGTCCCCATCTGACACCTGGACGATCTCGTCATAGACGCCCGTGTTCAGGATGGCCGGGATGAAGCCGGGGCTGGTGCCGACCAGCTTGTGTGGACCCGGCTGACCGCCGGACAGCACCGGAGAGCCCTGCGGCTCGACGACCACGACCCGAAGACCCAGGATGCGGCGCTTCAGCTCCTCGACCGTGCCGGTAATCGTGCCGCCCGTTCCCGCCGTTGCCACGAAGGCATCGAGGCGGCCTCCGGTCTGCTGCAGGATTTCCTCCGCTGTGGTGAAGCGGTGTACGTCGGGGTTGGCAGCATTCTCGAACTGCTGGGGAATGTAGCTGCCGGGTATGCTCTCCGCCAGCTTCTCCGCTTGCCGTACGGCCCCCGGCATCCGTTCCGCGGCGGGAGTCAGCACCACCTCCGCCCCATAAGCGCGGAGCAGCTGAACCCTCTCCTTGGTCATATTATCCGGCATGACCAGGATGGCGCGGTAGCCCTTGGCCGCTGCGTTCATGGCCAGGCCAATGCCCGTGTTGCCGCTGGTAGGCTCGATGATGGTCCCTCCCGGCCGCAGCCGGCCGGCCTCCTCCGCTTCGCGGATCATATTCCAGGCGGCCCTGTCCTTCACGCTGCCGCTCGGGTTGAAGGATTCCAGCTTCACCAGTACCTCCGCAGCCCCGGTCTGGGTCAGCCGGTTCAATCGGACCGCCGGCGTATCCCCGATGAGCGCCGTAATGCTATTCACCATTCTTGCCATATCCGCCATTCCCTCCGCCTGCCCGGTTTTCCCACATTGTCCCCCGGGCTTCGACCTTCTGTCAACCCGAACGGCCCGTGGAGGCAGCACGGACCGACAGCAGCTCCTTCATGATGAGCCACACCAGGAGCGGCGAACTGCCGATAGCCAACAGCAGCACATTGATGGACAACGGCGTCGGCGTATAGATCACCACCAGAATGAAAGCCATCGTACCCAGCAGTCGGCCCGCATTGAGACCCAGCTCACGGAGGATGATGAATTCCTCCCGGCGGCCGGAGCTTTCCTTGTCCCTGCCGATCAGGTCGAAGGCCGAGGAGGTCAGGGGGACCGTATAGAACGGAATGAACAACGCCGTGCCGATGCCGAAGATGAGAAGCGTCCGGTAATCTACGTACCAGAAGAAAGGGAGAATCACCAGGATCATTCCCGTCACTCCGGCCAGCATACCCCACTTGCGGAACCGGGGCTTGAGCCATCGGCCCACCGCATAGAAGCTGGCGAAGGCCACCGCTGAAGTGATGAGGGAGAAGCTGCCCAGCTTGGCTTCGTTCTTCGTGCTGATGTAAACCATCAAGGCGATCATGAAGCCGAATACGCCTTCCCGGATCCCTTGGGCCACCATGGCGCCGAAGACCTTTCTCCAGGTCCGGTCCGGATCCCGGAGCTTCCGGAAGGCGAACATCCAGGCGTAATGGCCGCTGACCTTGCGCTTCTTCAGGAAGAAGCTGGCGATGGCCCCCAGGACGAAGACGCCCAAGGACAAGGAGAAGATCAATCGGTAGCCTGCGGCATCCGACAACCGGGTAATCAGAATACCGGAGATCCAGGGCGCCAGCATTCCAGCCCCCGAGCCCAGCAGTCCCGCCAGACCGTTGAAGCGGTCCCGGCTGTCCGGGTCCGTTACCTCGAAGTACACGACGTTGAAGGCCAGCCAGAAAAGCCCTGCGGCCACCCCTTGTACCACGCCCAGTGCCCATACGAAGTGAACGGCTGACGTTCCCAGGAACAGCACGAGGCCGTAGAAAAGAGCCGATACCATTACTCCCGCACGAAGGGCATTCATCTTGTTATGCTCCTTCACCCACTTGCCGGCGATCCAGAAGGTCAGTGCCATCGTGATCTGCTGCAGCGCTGCGAACCAGCCGATCAAGGCGAAGTCGTTCCTGGCCTTCCACAGATACACGCTGACGAAGGTGCCCGACAGCGCATTCCCCGCGCCGAAGAGCCCGTTCACTGCCAGCAGGAGCCACGCTTGCCCGTCCAGCTTCCCGGAGCTTCTGCCCTTGGACTGCCCTTCTTCGGAATGCTTCCTACCGGCATGGACGCCGCCATCCCCGCGCAGCCAAGCGGGCATCCCCGTGAACATCGGAGGCAGGCGGGGCTTGGTACGTTCCGCCATCCCATCACCCCTTATATGAGAGTAGACCTTATTTAAGGTAACCCGCTCTGAGCAAAAAAAACTACGGCTGTACAATTGTTTAGCAAGACAAATCTCGGATAATTAAACAAAATTCACGGTTTATTGAATTTCAGGAGATAGGGAACTCAAGTAAGATTACCATTTGTAAGGGTTTACATACCCATTGTTAGGAGGTGGTTGGAAGAAATATAGAGATGATTCCATCTTCAGACCCTTCAAACCGGATGACTGCAGGGAATCGTATGACGGCCCTGCCGCAATGTAGCGGATCCATATGAAGCGGAGGTTGGGATGATTACGATGAAGAAACGCATGAACAAAGTCATTTCCCTTGCCTTATGCCTGCTTATGCTCATCTATCCCGTGCTGTCCGGCACCCCGGGCTGGGCGGATGAAGCCAAGGCCGAGGCTGCGGCATGGAAGTACGACTTCGGCTCGGAATCGAGTCCACTTATGGCAGGTTATATCCGGGTGCATAACAACCTGGTTTATTCTTCGGAGCTGGGCTATGGGCTGGACGCCAGCACCGGCTCCAACGGCTTCCGGGACCGGGGCTCTGCAGCCAATGACCTCTACCGGGATTTCCTGATGGTGGCAGGACGCACCTTCATGGCCGACGTGCCGAACGGCCAGTATGACGTCACCGTCTATTCGGGCGACCCGCTCGCCGGTACCAGCACCGTCAAGACGGAGGTCACCATTGAAGGGGCGTCTCAAGGCACCCTTTCGTCCAAAGCGGCCGTTACCTCCGGTACATACCGGGTTACGGTCAGCGATGGACAGATGAATATCCTGTTCGGCAATACGGCCTTCGTCAGCGGAGTGGAGATCGTCAGGGTAGTTCCCGCGGCTCCGCCGGCGCCTGCCGGGTTTGCTATGACGGGAATGAGTAACGTGCCCGGATCCGAACAGGTCACTCTGACCTGGGAGAGCGTGACGGGCGCCGTCTATTATGACCTGTACCGCGCGACAGTCAGTGATGCTACCTATGTCGCCTACGGCAAAGTGGCCCGGCTGAAGGACACCACTTCCTATACCGACACCGGTGTAAGCGTCGGGCATACTTACGGCTACAAGGTAACCTCTACGAACGCGGCGGGGATGGAATCGGAAGCTGCCGGACCCGTGACCGTCGAGCTGGCAATGGCCGGCACTCCCCCTGCGGCTCCCACCGGCTTAATCGCCACCGTTCTTGGCGCCCAGACCGTGAAGCTGCAATGGACCGCTACTGAGGCTGCCTCCGGCTATAAGATATTCCGTTCTTCCAGCGCAAGCGGAGGATTTACGGAGATCGGCAGCGTGCAGTCAGGCACTACAACGGAATATACGGACGCTTCTGGGGATACGTCATCGATCCACTACTATCAGGTCGTCGCCTATAATCCCGCAGGTCATTCGGCTCCGTCGAATACGGCTTCAAGCACGGTTTACGTGCCTCCCGTACCGCTTCCGGAGACCGGCGCCATCCAGTTGGACTTCGGCCCTGGCGCATTGGCGGATGGCTACATTCGAGTCCGTGCGGAAACTCCATATACCAAAGAGCTGAAATATGGCTTCGCGGAGCCCTCCAAAGTCACCTCCGGGGACCGGGGAACCTCCGATCCGCTTCGGTCGGATTATGTCTCCCCTGCGGATACCTCCTTCGCCATCGATCTCCCGAACGGAGACTACACCGTAACGCTGATCTCCGGCGACGCAGCCGCAGGAAGCCAGACGGCCATCAAGGCCGAGACCATTCAGAAAGTTCAGCTTACGGACAAGACGGCCGGACAGTACCTGGAGATGAGCTTCGAAATCGCTCTGGTGGACGGACAGCTGAATCTGGAGTTCTCCGGTTCGGCTCCGCGCATCAATTCTCTTGTCATTACTCCCAAACCGAACCGGGTACCGGGAGAAATCCCGACCATCTACGTAGCAGGCGACTCTACCGTCCAGACCTATGACGAATATTGGAAGCCTGAAGCCGGCTGGGGCCAAATGATTCCCCGGTTCTTCTCTGACAACGTCACCTTCAAGAACCATGCCATCGGAGGCCGAAGCTCCAAGTCATTCATTGTGGAAGGTCGCCTTGACGAGGTGCTGCGGCTGATCAAGCCGGGCGATTACTTCTTCGTCCAATTCGGCCATAACGACGCCACCATCAGTGTACCGGAACGGTATGCTTCGGTACCGGATTATAAGAACTACCTCAAGACCTACGTAAACGGTGCTCGCCAGCGTGGCGCGACTCCGGTTCTGGTGACACCGATGGGCCGCCGAAGCTTCAATGCGGATACCGGTAAGTTCAACGTCAGCTTCCCCGAGTACGTGGCCGGCATGAAGGAAGTGGCCGCAGAGCTCGACGTGAAGCTGGTGGATCTGTCTGCGCTTAGTATTGCGTATTATGATTCCATCGGACCGGAAGCCTCGAAATCCGTATTCCTGCATGTGGAGCCGGGCATCTACAATGCATGGCCCAACGGCTCTGCCGATGACACCCACTTCCAGGAATACGGCGCGATTCAGATTGCCCGGTTGCTGTCGGGAGGCGTCAAGGGGCTCAACCTGCCCATCTCCGCCTTCGTGAAGGATGCGGAGCTTCCGCCTGCCGTGCCGGCTAAGCCGATGAACCTGTCCGCAGGCAGCATCAGCAACGCAGGCGCCGTTCTCAAGTGGGATGCCGTGAATACGGCCGAGATCTACAAGATTTACCGCAAGCTGTCCACGGATGCCGAATATACGCTGGCAGGAACCTCCACCGTGCCGACCTTCTCCATCGGCGGCATGCGGGAAGGGCTGACTTACCAGGTCTACGTGGTAGCCGTCAACGGACGCGGTGAGTCCATTCCTTCCGACCCTGTGATGATCAAGACCAAAGCTGCCCAGTACCGCTACGACTTCGGTCCGGCCGGCAGTCCGGTTGCCGCAGGCTATACGGAAGTCAACTTATCCACACTCTACACGCCCGAGAAAGGCTACGGCATACGGGACAGCGCCGGCATGATCACCCGTGACAGAGGCGCCTCCGGAACTGACCTGACCCGGGATTGGCTGGGGTACTTTAACGCCTTCTGGGATTTCCTCGTTGACGTTCCGAACGGCTCCTATGCAGTGAAGCTGTACATCGGCGATATGAGCGGCACCGGCCGGACCGACGTCAAGATCGAAGGGACCAGCTACGGTACCGTTTCGGCCGGCAGAAACAGCGTGGTTGAGAAAGCGATCAATACCGTTCAGGTGAAGGACGGCCAGCTGACCTTCTCCTTCGGCGGAGCGACGGGGATCGTAAATGGCCTGGAGATCACGCCGATTCTGCAATCGCCGACAAACCTGAAGGTAGACAGCATGCAGCTGGAGCTTGACCAGCCAGTGGTCAAGCTCTCCTGGAGCGCAGCAGCCGATGCGGCTCAGTATAAGGTATACCGGAAGTCTGAGGGAGCTTCCAAGCCGGAGCTGCTCGGCAGCGCATCGAGTACCGCCTTCTCCGACCATACCGCAGATGTGGGTGTTGCCTACGAGTATACCGTCACATCGGTGGACGCTTCCGGCTTCGAGACCGTACCGTCCCTGCCGCTTCAGCTGTCGACCCTGGATCCGACCAAGCCTGCACCGGCAACGCCAACCGGACTGCGCGCATCCGGGATGGAGAAGAAGGCTGTCACCCTCACCTGGAATGGCGTCCCGGAAGCACGAACCTACAATATTTATCGTGCGGATAAAGCCGACGGCTCGTATGAGCTGATAGGCAAAACCCGCGCGACCTCCTACACCGATACGGCGGTCCTGACAACCATTCCCTACTACTACAAAGTGTCCTCCGTCAATGCAGGCGGCATCTCGGCCAAGTCAGAGACACTTGTGACCGAAGCGATTACGAAGCTCGTCCGTCAGATGGAAGCCCTCGACAGGGCGCCGGTCGCCATCCAGACCGGTGCAGGCGTATACATAGGCTGGAGAATGCTGGGCCTGGACCCGGACAGCATCGCCTTCAACCTGTACCGCGACGGAGTCAAGCTGAACACGAATCCGATTCAAGGCAGCACCAACTTTGTGGATGCCGGCGGCACCGTATCCTCCAAGTACAAGATATATGCCGTCCTGAACGGCGTGGAAACCCCGGCTACCGGCACATTCTCGGTATGGCAGCAGCAGTACAAGTCCATCCCGCTGCAGAAGCCGGCAGACGCCTTGACGAAGGACGGCCAGCCGTATACCTACAACGCCGGCGATGCCAGCGTCGGGGACCTGGACGGCGACGGCACCTACGAGATCGTCATGCTGTGGAACCCTTCTAACGCGAAGGACAATTCTCAGGCCGGCTATACGGGCATCGTGTACATGGACGCCTACAAGCTGGACGGAACCCGCCTGTGGCGCATCAACCTGGGACCCAATATCCGCGCGGGCGCACATTACACCCCATTCATGGTCTATGACCTAGATGGGGACGGTAAGGCCGAGATTGCCTTCAAGACCGCGGACGGCACCGTGGATGGCGTGGGCAGCGTCATCGGCAAAGCGGACGCTGACTACCGGAACAGCAGCGGCTACGTGCTTCTCGGCGACGAATATCTGACCGTATTCGAAGGCCTTACGGGCAAAGCCCTGTCCACCGTCAACTATGATCCGCCCCGCGGGGACGTCAGTCTATGGGGCGACTCTTACGGTAATCGTGTGGACCGTTTCCTGGCTGCCGTGGCCTATCTTGACGGAGAACGGCCGAGTCTGGTCTTCAGCCGCGGCTATTACACCCGCACGGTACTGGCGGCCTACAACTTCCGCGACGGCCAGCTGTCTCAGGTATGGCGATTCGATACCAACGATGAAGGCAACGCCGCGTACTACGGCCAAGGCAACCATAACCTGTCCGTCGGGGATGTGGACGGAGACGGTAAGGATGAGATCAACTTCGGCGCCATGGCCATCGATGACGACGGCACCGGACTCTATTCCACCGGCCTCGGCCACGGCGACGCGCAGCACTTCGGCGATCTGGATCCGTCTCGCCCCGGACTGGAGCAGTTCGATGTCCACGAGCATACGGATTCGCCTTATGGTATGGAGATGCGGGACGCTGCCACCGGAACGATTCTGTGGGGCGTGTACACCGGAATCGATACCGGCCGCGGCATGGCGGCGGACATCGATCCGAATTATCTGGGCGCGGAATTCTGGAGTGCCACCATCACCAACGCCCAGCATATTCAACTTACCGGACTTCACAACACGAAGGGTGAGAAGATCAGCGACATGATTCCAAGCTCCACCAACTTCGGCATCTGGTGGGACGGAGATTTGCTCCGCGAGCTGCAGGATTATAACCGGATCGATAAGTGGGATTATGTCAACCACACGACGGTGAACCTGCTTACGGCCACCGGCGCAGCCTCCAACAATTCCACCAAGGCTAACCCAATGCTGCAGGCGGATCTGTTCGGCGACTGGCGCGAGGAGGTCATCTGGAGATCGGAGGACAGCTCCGAGATGAGGATCTACTCGACGGTGGACCCCACCGAATACCGGTTGCGCACACTGATGCACGATCCGAACTACCGTCTGGGCATCGCTTGGCAGAACGTGGCTTACAATCAGCCGCCGCATCCGAGCTATTACCTGGGGGTCGGCATGACCGCGCCTTCCGCCCCCAGCATTTACCTGGCCTCTGCGGTACTTTCCCAAACTCAGGCCACTCTGAGCGGCACAAGCCCCGTATTCAAAGGCCAGGAGTTTACGGTGACCTACGGGCTGTCCAATGTGAATGTGGGCGGTGCCGCTCCTGCTCAAAACGCCGTTTACGCGCAGGACATCACGATTTCCTTCGATCCCGAGGCCGTAGAATTCGTGAATGCGACCGTGCTTCGGACCGATATTCAGATCGTCAGCAAGAACGTCTCGGTTACGAACGGTACACTCCGACTGCTGCTCGCAAGCTCCGGCCCGGAATCCGCCATACAAACCGACGGGCCGCTGGTGAATCTGAAGTGGAAGGCCAAGACCGGCACCTCCGCCCATCAGACGGAGCTCGCCGTTACTCAGGCCCTTCTGGCCAACGGCAGCATGGAAATGCGGGAGGCCGCCGGAGACGTACTCCCATTAGCATTCACCGTGGACGTGTCGCTCTTGGATCAAGCGATTCATGAAGCCCAGCAGCTGTATGACAACGCAGTGGAAGGTCTGGCCCCCGGTCAGTACTATCCGGGCTCCAAAGCCAGGATGCTTCCGGTCTTGAACGCCGCGATCGCCGTTCAAGCCGACCCTTCCGCCACTGTTAATGAAGTGGCGAACGCTTACGTTGCCTTGACGAAGGGAGTCCGTCAGTTCTATGCAGCAGCAGGTGACTTCAATCCGAAGGATAAACCGGGTACAGACATCACCGAGCTTGGCTTCATCGCCGCCCATTACGGCATGAAAGCCGCAGACTCCGGTTGGGACGACGTGGAATTCGCAGACATTAACAAGGACGGCATCATCCGGGTTGAGGATCTGATCATCGTCGCCAAGAAAATCTTGAACTTGTAGCCTGTTGAAAGAGGGGGCGGCCCATGTCTCCCTCTCTTTCCCTAACATTCCGGCAAAGGATGATGGAAAGATGATGAGACCTATTCGCAAGCTCCTCTTCCTGGGTCTGACGCTGCTCCTGGTAGCCATGGCTGCCCCCTTGCCTGCCCGAGCGGACATGGCGGCATTGAATTTTGGTCTGATGGCAGACAAATCCTCATACAAGACCGGCGACATAGTGAAAGTGACCCTAACCGCCACAGGAATGACGGATCTATACGGTTTCGAGGCGGTGCTGACCTATGATCCGGACCAGCTTGAATGGAAAGGCTTGGCTGCAGACGCATATTCAGATGGGGGAATGTACACCGTAACGAAGACCCCTGAAGACAACGCAGTAACCGTAACCAGAACCAAGATGAGCGATGTCCCCGGCATCAACGGTTCTGGCAATCTGGCCGTGCTGACATTCACCGCTAAGGGAGTCGGCGTATCCAAGATCAGGCTCGATCGTGTCGAGGCATTTGACAGCAATCTTCGTCCTACCCGATGGAATGCCGGATATGAGCTGAGCGTCAGCTATGCCAATTCGGCCCCGGCACCCGGCTCATCCGGAGCGGGCAATCCCATCGGGAACAGCAAGCCGGACACCGGAGCATCCCCCACTTTCCAGGAGGTTGCCTTAAGGGGGGACGTGAAGGCAGGCATCTTCCAGATGGATAGAACGCAGCTGGAGGCGGCCGCGGAAGACGGCAAGAAGGTGGTGCCTCTTGTTGTCCCGTATGTAAAGGATGTGGAGATGTATGTCCTGCAGATGCCCGTATCGGCTTTGAATGGATCGTCGAAGGGCAAGCTGCTCTATGAGATCCGGACGGAATTCGGCTCCCTCTCGGTACCGGACAGGATGCTCTCCAATCTGTCGCTTCCGGACACGCCGGTGGAGCTCCGCATCGCCAGAGCGGACATAAGCAAGCTGAGCGCTGCTGTGCAGGAAGCCATTGGCAGCCGACCCGTCCTGAATCTAGCGCTTGCCGTCAACGGCCGGGAGACAGTCTGGAGCAATCCTTCGGCCCCAGTGACGGTCTCATTGGCCTACACTCCCAGCAAAGAGGAACTCCAGCATCCGGAACGGATTACCGTTTGGTATATCGACGGTGCCGGAGCCATACACTCTGTTCCCAACGGAAGATATGACGCCAAGACCGGTCAAGTGATCTTCCGAACCACCCACTTCAGCCATTATGCCGTTGTGTTCCCGAAGGTCGGCTTCTCGGACTTGTCCGGTACCGAGTGGGCAAGACCCGCGGTGGAGGCGATGGCAGCCCGGGGTGTCATTCGAGGAACCTCAGAGGGTGTATTCACCCCGGATATGAGCATCAAGCGTGCAGACTTCATGCTGATGCTGATGAGAGCTCTGGAGCTTCCGCCAGCGTCAGCCACTGAGAACACGGAGGACTTCCTCGATGTGGAAGCTGGCTCTTATGCCTATGCTGCCGTCCGGCAAGCCCGCAGCTTGGGGCTGACGCTGGGGGACGGCAGCAACCGGTTCCTGCCGGAGAGTCCGATAACCCGGGAGGACGTTATGGTTCTCACCGCCCGGTCACTGAGCATCAAGGGAGAGACGCTTCCTTCTTCCGCAGGCGGAGTGTATTTCAAGGACGAAGCGGACATTTCCGGCTATGCCCGGGCTAGTATCGAAGCTCTATCGGCTGCCGGTATCGTGAAGGGTTATGAGGGTGCCATTCAACCGAAGATGAGCTTGACCCGCGCGGAGGCCGCCGTCCTCATCCACAATCTTCTTAGCCGGTGATCCGGCCCATCAAGCCATAATCGCCCTCCGCCATACGTATGCAAAAAAAAATCGGTCTGCCGCAGGGCAGACCGTTTGTCGTTTTATAGATTCGCGCCAGGTGCGAACACCCGGACCATCTCTTCCTTAACTTCCTTCGTCAAGTATTCGTCCGTCTTGAAGCACGAGGGACAGACGAAGACGTCCAGCTCGTAAGGTGCTGTCAGGAAGGCATCCCCCAGAGGAACGGGAACCTTGGAGACGAAACCAGCCGCCCCTACGGTCCGAACCCCGGCATGGAGCATCAGCTCATGGCAATTGGTGCATTCCGGTGCGTACTCCTGCATGTCCATGCAGGCCACGACCTTTTCGGAATAGGCATCCGGCTCCGGGTCCACCGTATAATCATCGAGAAGATCCTCCACCTCCAGCGCATCCCCATCATCCTCGTCCGGGTCGCCCAAGGTATCGAGTCCCCCGTCGTCCTCTTCCAGGGCCAGGTCTCCATTGTCCTGCTTCAGCTTCAGCTTGACCGTCCGGTATCCGCCCAGCTCATTCAAGCAATGCGGGCACGTCTCCTCCGGGCCGATCTCCGGATCCCATACAATCTCTGTCTGGCACCATTGGCATACCTGCGATTTATTCTTCGAATCCATAATGCGCCTCCTCGTTCATCCGCCGGCACTGGCTGCCGGATCCATCCGTATGGACTATGTTAAATAATAGATGCCCAGCGCCAAAAACACAAACGCCAGCACGAACAGCGTCCCCCACAAATATTTCATAAGCGCTCCCCCAGGCCGGGAAGCCAGCGGTTCAAGTCACGCAGGCCCCGATAACATACGACAGCGAAACGGAAAGGACCATGGCAATGAAGCCCACCGCTTTGTTATCCTTCTGGATCTCTTCATCAATATTATAATACGGCGTCAGAAATTCAAAAACATAATAAGCCGTCAGCAATAGAACGAATCCGATCCCCGCCCACTGAAGGACCTCCAGCAGGCCGTCGTTCTTCTGGATGGCGAACCGGAAGATGTTGCAGATGCCGAACACCTTGCCTCCGGTGGCCATGGCTACGGAGAGGTTGCCCTTCTTGATCTCACCCGATACGCTGTAGCGGGTCACCGCTTCGAATATGGCAAGAAACAGGATCAGGGCGATGCCCGCCACCGAGAAAAAGGCCAGTGTCTCCAGAAACGGATTCTCCATGATCCGATCCACTTCATTGTTCATCCCGCATCCCTCCTCGACAATCTCCCGGAAAACGCTTGAAGAGACCGGGGCTTCCCCCAGTCTCCTTGAACAAGTCGGTTATGCGGTTACTGCTGTTCCTTCTTGGCGGCAAGCTGAGCCTTCAGCTGTGCCAGCTCATCGTCCACACCGCCGCTCTTGGACAGGGCGGACAGCTCGTCGTCCAGGCTCTTGTTGGAATCGCGGAGCTCTCCGGACGCCTTGGCTTCGGCTTCCATCTGAAGCACCTTCTCCGTCATCCGGTCGAAGCCCTTGGCCGCATTGTCGGTCCCGAAGCCGGACATGGCCTGGTTGATCTGCTTCTGAGCCTTGGCCGCCTCGGCACGGGCGATCAGAAGGTCCTTCTTGTTCTTCATCTTGCTGTATTCGTCCTTCATCTCGGAGAGCTGGCTGCGCAGCCGGTCGGCATTGGCCTTGGCTACGTCGTATTGGTCTTTCATCTCGGTGAAGCGGGTCTGATGCTCCTTCTTGTCCTCCAGCGCGCGGCGGGCCAGATCTTCGTTGCCCTGCTCCAAGGCTTTCATGGCCTGCTCGGAGCGCTTCTGCACCATCTCTTCGGCTTCCTCGTATTGCTGCTTGAACTTCATCTCGATGGCAATCTGCTTCGCAACGGCCGATTCGGCTTCTTGGATGTCCTCTTCCATATCCCGGAGGAACTGGTTCAGCATCTTAACCGGGTCTTCGGCCTTGTCAAGCATGTCGTTGATGGAAGCCATCGTCAAATCGCGCAATC
The DNA here is from genome assembly GCF_051594765.1 of Oryzibacillus soli. NCBI lineage: Bacteria > Bacillati > Bacillota > Bacilli > Caryophanales > Paenibacillaceae > Oryzibacillus > Oryzibacillus soli. Next base: position 186,764 of record NZ_JBPPGJ010000008.1, on the reverse strand, counting down.
TCTTAAAAATTCCCATAATTCGTTTCCTCCCATTATGTTCTTCCAAGTGATATTTGGATTGAATTTCGTTCCCTCTACACCCATTACATACGCGGGAAGAAATGGCGGGTTTCAAGATTCGCAAAAAATTATTTAAGCTCCACGACGGTGACTCCCGTACCGCCTTCCCCGTAGTTGCCCGTACGATAGCTCTTCACGTGCTTGTGCTTCTTCAGGTATTCCTGGATGCCGGTACGAAGCACCCCGGTACCCTTGCCGTGAATAATATACACTTGGCCCAGATTGGACAGGAAAGATTCATCCAGGAAGCGGTCCACTTCCATGATGGATTCCTCCAGGTTCTGCCCCCGCAGATCCAGCTCGGTTCTGACGTTGTCGTCGCGCGTCCGCTTGACGCCGGCAGCCACCTTCTGCTGCGGGGTTTTGGCTTCCGCCTTGGCCGACACCAGCTGCAGATCCACCTTGGCCACCTTCATCTTCATGATGCCAAGCTGTACGACCGCTTCGGCGTCCCCAGACAGCTCCACGACGTGGCCCTTCTGGTTCAGGCTCGTTACGAGCACCTCGTCGCCGGGGCCGATGACGGCCGCCTTCTTGGGCTGGGAGGAGGCGGTTCGCTTCATCTTGTTCGTCAGCTCCGGCACGGCCTGGTCCAACCGGCGTCGGGCTTCCGTCAGCCTGTGATCCTTGACTCCCGTTCTCTCCTCCATGGCCATGCGGCGAAGCTCCGCAATGATCTCCTCGGCCTCGCGGCGGGCCTTGGCTACCGCTTCCCGCGCCTCCTGCTCGGCCTTCGCCAGGAGCTTCTCCCGCTGCTCGTCGAAGCGGCGCCGCTCCTCCTCCAGCTTGCGCTTCAAGGCCTCCACCTCCTGGCGGAGCTCCGTGGCCGTGTTCCGTTCGGCTTCGGCCGTCAGCCGGTTCTCCTCCAGGGTGGCGATCATGGATTCGACCCGCTGGTCCTCCTCGCCCACTTGGCCGCGGGCATGCTCGATGATGCGGCGGGACAAGCCGAGACGCTCCGCAATTGCGAAGGCGTTGGACCGGCCCGGCACTCCGACCAGCAGGCGGTACGTCGGAGACAGGGTCTGGATATCGAACTCCATGCTGGCATTGATGACGCCCTTGCGGTCATAGGCGTAGGCCTTCAGCTCGGAGTAGTGGGTGGTCGCCACCATGCGGCAGCCCATGTTGTGGATGTACTCCAGGATGGAGATGGCGAGGGCCGAGCCCTCCGCTGGATCCGTTCCCGCTCCCAGCTCGTCGAACAGGACCAGGCTCTTGGGTGTCATATCCCGCAGAATGCCGATAATGTTCGTCATGTGGCTGGAGAAGGTGGAGAGATTCTGCTCGATGCTCTGCTCATCGCCGATATCGGCGTAGATCGCGTCGAAGACGCACAGCTGGCTGCCGTCCTCCGCCGGCACGAACAAGCCGGACATGGCCATAAGCGACAGCAGGCCGATGGTTTTGAGCGCGACGGTCTTGCCCCCGGTATTAGGGCCCGTAATGATGATGGTGCTGTATTGGTTGCCCAGCTCTACGTCGAGGGGGACGACGGAATCCCTGCTGATCAGCGGGTGCCGCCCCTTCTTGATCTTCAGGAAGCCCCGGTCGTTCATCATGGGCAGCGTGCTCTTCAGCTCACGGGCCAGTACGGCCTTGGCGAATATAAAATCCAGCTCGGCCAATAGATCCAGATTGTTGGCCAAGGGGTCCGCGAATTCCGCCACGAGGGCGGACAGCAGCCGCAGAATCTTTTCCACCTCGGCCTCTTCCTTCAGCTTCAGCTCCCGCAGCTTGTTGTTCATTTGCACCACGGATTCCGGCTCGATGAAGAGCGTGGCTCCCGAGGCGGACTGGTCATGAATCATGCCGCCGAAGTGGCTCCGGTATTCCGCCTTGACGGGAATAACATAGCGGTCGTTGCGGATGGTGACCAACGCATCCTGCAGCATCTTGGCGATGGATGGCGTGCGGACCATCTGATCCAGCTTCTCCCGGACCCGCCCTTCGCCGGAGCGGATCTCCGAGCGGATGCGTCCCAGCTCGGGACTGGCCTGGTCCAGCACGTGAGCGTTATCGTCGATGCAGCTCTTAATCTTGTCCTCCAGAGTCCGGTTGTCCTCCAGCAGTTCAGCCACTCCCTGCAGGAGCGGTATCGGCGTCTCTTCATGCAGCTCGGTCAAGAACCGCTTCAGCCTGCGGCCTCCGAAGAGCGTGCCGCCGATATCGTTCAGCTCCTGGGGATTCAGCATCCCGCCGATCCGGGCCCGGTGCAGCGCACTGCGCACATCGCGGATGCCGCCGAAGGGAGCCCCTCCCTTCAGACGATCCACCTTGGCCGCTTCGTCTGTGGCGGTGAGACGCCGCTTGACCTCATCCAGTTCGCCGCTGGGCTGAAGCTGCGAGGCTTTGTCCTTGCCAAGGGAGGTGGAGGCATGCTGGACCAGTAGCTCCACGACTTTCGTATATTCAAGCGTATGCATAATTTTTCGGTTCACTGTCGTAACCCTCTTCCTTATGAGACCGTGTTTTTCACCCTCCTATTATATCCAAAGGCCCGGCCCAGCGCTATCGGATAGAATCGTTACAGTCAAACTCACTTCGAGAGGCGCACCGCCTAAGGTTGGCTAAAGATGGGCCTCATAAACGGCATACCGGGGGGAGAACCTAAATCCTGCAATGGCATATCAGGTCCACCAAGCTAGATACCAACTTACAAAGGAGGAGACCGTCATGCACATCTTAGGCACAATCGTCCGCTTCGTCGTAGCGGCACTGGTCTTGATCGTAACCGACTGGTTCGTGCCCGGCTTCGATGTCGGCGGCTTCTGGAGCGCCATGTTCCTCGCCGTCGTCATCGCTGTTGTTGCCTGGATCATTGAAGGCATTTTCGGTCGCAAAATCAACCCTTTCGGCCGGGGGATCGTGGGTTTCCTGACCAGCGCTTTGGTCATCTGGTTGGGTCAGTTTATCGTTGGGGACGTAGAAGCCACCGTACTGGGCGCCGTCTTGGCTGCGCTCGTCATCGGGATCATCGACTTGTTCATCCCCGTCAGCACCCCGTTCGATGCAGGTAAGGGCAGGGGCGACCGTGAAGGCATTCGCTGACCGGTGCAAAATGAAAAATCAACCGTCCTTGTAGGGGACGGTTGATTTGCGTTCACTGCTGCGCGGCAGCCGGACAGGCTGCCTCCGATACCTTGCGGTAATGCTCCAGCGTCACCGTTGCCATGTCGATGCAGGCAAAGCCTTTTTTACAGATCGGGTGGGCCATAAGCATCTCCTCCGCCTTACGAGCCTCCTCGGCACCGCTCCACGCGATAACCTCCACCCAATGTCCGTCTTCCTCCCGGAAGAAAACCTCCCGCTTCACAAAACCCTCCACCGAAGCCAGCAGCTCATTCAGCTCGGCCACCGACTCCAGGTAAGCTTCCTTCATTGAATCCGACAGCAGCCGGTACTTCGTTATTTCATAACACAGCTCCCTGATCATTGCCGTTATTCCTCCTTCGTAGTTGACGATAGATTCCGCCGGGCGGTTCGTCCTGGAATCAGCATAACAAACAATGGTGACAGATCCTGCCACCATTATCTGCTATACTTGTGCTGGAAGGGAGAGTGATGGGGATGAATAAGCCGCAGCGGCTCATGGCTCTGTTAATGTCCTTGAACACGAAGCGAAAATACAGCCTGCGGGAGCTTGCGCAGGAATTCGGCGTATCCAAACGGACGATCCTCCGGGATCTTCAGGACCTGGAGCTCCTGGGCGTTCCGCTTTATGCTGAACACGGACCCGCCGGCGGATATCAAGTCTTGAAGGACCGGACTTTGCCTTCCATCCAATTCACGGAGCACGAAGCGGTCGCCTTCTTCTTCGCCAGCCAATCCTTGGGCCAGTACGGAGCGCTGCCGTTCGACGCGGAGCTGAAGACAGCTCTGGACAAGTTTCTCCGCCACCTTCCGGAGGATACAAAGGAACGGATCATGCGCCTTCAGGCCAAGCTTCGGCTGTGGGTTCCCACCCATGAGCTGGGCCAGCCCTACATGCGGCGGCTGCTGGACGCCTCCATGAACGGGCTTCCGATTGAAGCGGAATACGAATCGGAGAGAGGCCGGAGCCGGCGCAAGCTTCTCCCCTTGGGACTGTATGCAATGAACGGCCTATGGTATTGTCCGGCTTGGGAGTTGGACTCCGGTCAGGTCAAGACCTTCCGCACGGACCGGTTCGCCGCCATAGAAGAGCTTCCGGCTCAGGAGTGGAGTCCAAGTATAAGGGAGCAGATGCGGACCATGGCCCAGACTCCTCTGGACCAGTGGCTCGGTCCGATGGACGAAGACGGTTCAGATCGGCTGGAGCTTCAGGCCATCTTGACCCGCCGCGGCGTACTCCGGTGCAGCACCGACGTCTGGCTGGCCCAGGGGCTGAATGTCCGCGAGGATGGAAGCGGCACGGTCGTCCGGGAGATGAGCCGCTCTTATGTGGACTGGGCGGCGTCCTTTTTTGCCTCGTTGGGCTCGGACGCCCGCGTGGAACAGCCACCCGAGGTCCGCTGCCGGATACGGGAGTTGGCGATGGAGCTGACCGGCTTATACCAAGAGGAGGAATAAGTGTGGGAGAGACTGCCTCGAAGAAACGGTTGAATCTGATGAATATTGGCCCCCGAACGGAATGGATGCTGGAGGCTGTCGGGGTGCACGGATACGACGAACTCAACGCCATAGGATCAGTGGAAGCGTATAAGCGGCTCAGGGAACGGTTTCCCGGCAAGGTGAACCTGAACGCCTTATATGCGCTTGAAGCCGCTCTCTGGCACATTCACTGGCTGGAGCTTCTGCCTGAGATCAAGGAGCAGCTGAAGGCGGAGCTGTAGCATCATAGAAAAAAGCCCCGGAGTCGGGGCTTGTAACCGGTAAACGGTCAATCTTGGGGAGGCGCGGCGTTGGGATCCATCCAGAAGATCTCCCACAGGTGATGGTCGGGATCCTGAAAATTTCGGGTGTACATAAAGCCATGGTCGGAAGGGTCGTTATACGGCTTGGCACCGGCGGCTATCGCCTTATCCGCCAGTGTATCGACCTCTTCCTTGGTGTTGACCTGCAAGGCTACGATGACCTCGGAGGCTCCAACCGTATCGGGAATATCCTTCTTGCTGAAGCCCTTGAAAAAATCCTCGGTCAGCAGCATGGCGGAGGTCGTCTCATTGATGATCATACAGGCCGCCGTTTCGTTGGTAAATTGGGCGTTAAACGAAAAGCCGATCTCCTTGAAAAATGCGATGGTCCGGTTCAAATCCTTCACCGGCACGTTGATAAAGGTCTGCCTCACTTGCAGCTCCACTGGATAGTCCCCCCATAATCTCGGATTCGTTCCGTCCATTTGCTTCCCATTCGGCGAAACGGCATGTCCTTCTCATTATAACCCATCCGACACGCCGGCATTTCTTCCGGATTGCCAATCTGGTAGGGCACGTTCACGATTTTGTCACTGCATTTTTCTGTCAAAACTAGTATGATAATCATTGTCATTTGAGAATAAATGTTTGGAGGGATATATGATGTTGAAGAGAATCGTATGGGGGATCTCTTGTTTGGCCCTTCTGTCCGTCCTGGCCGCCTGCGGAAGCAAGGCGGATGAGCCGGCCTCCGCTGCCGCATCCGCCAGCCCGGCTGCCGCGGGCCAGACTGCCGCTGCGGAAGGCGCCCAGCTGGTGACCATCAAGGCCTCCAACTGGAAATTCGACCAGACGGAATATAAAGTCAAGAAAGGGCAGCCCGTCACCCTGAAGCTGGAGAATGCCGAAGGCGTCCACGGCCTCGAGGTGCAGAAGCTGAACGTCAAGCTCGATAACAAAAACGCGTCCAAAACGTTTACCCCCGACAAAGCCGGCAAGTACACCATCGTCTGCACCATTCCTTGCGGCTCCGACCACCTGAAGATGAAATCGACCCTGATCGTAGAAGAATAACCGCCGCTTCGGCTGTCCCTCCTTCCTGGAGCATTGGGACAGCCTTTCTTTTTGGAGGATCGTCGATCCACTTATAAGCAAATTCACGGAATGTCTTCAGAAAGTCTAATTTCCCATTCAAGGCGCCGTTTGGTATGATTCGGATATCCAAAAAAACAAGTATGGGGGTAGGAATGATGGGTATCCGTGATCAAGTCGTATTAGTTACAGGCGCGGGCAGCGGTCTGGGAGCGGCAGCTGCAGCCGCATTTGCCCAAGCGGGCGCCAAGGTGGTTCTATGCGGTCGCCGGAAGCAGCGTCTCGACGAGATCGCCTCCCGTATCTCGGCAGCCGGCGGCGAGGCCCTGGCCGTCCAGGCAGACGTAACCTCCCCTTCGGAGGTGGAAAATCTGGTCCGAGCGGCATTAAGCCGGTTCGGGCGGATCGATACGGTCATCAACAATGCCGCCGTATTCGAGGCGGGCACTACGGTGGAGCTGTCCTTCGAGGCCTGGAGCCGCCAGATCTCCACCAATCTGAATGGCGTCTTCCTGGTAACGAAGACCGTCCTTCCTACCATGCGCACCCAGAAGCACGGGCGGATCATCAATATCACCTCCGGCATGGCTCCCAACGGAGCGGGTGGCTTCGCCGCTTATGCCGCGGCCAAGGCCGGCGTGGAATCCCTTACCCGGACCGTGGCGGAGGACGAGGAGAGCAGCGGGATTCTGTGCAACATGTACAATCCCGGTCCCATCAAGACTGAGATGCACGCTACGGGCAAGGATCCGTCTGCCGTAACCGAGGACCTGATCCGCTTGGCCGAGCTCCCGACCGGCGGCGCGACCGGCCAGCTGTTCGAGGCCGCCGTCTGACCATCCGGCAAGCAGCACAAAGAGCTTCCACCGTCATGACCATGACGAGGGAAGCTCTTTCACTTTGCCGAAGAATACCGGCAGCCATTCCATAGCCCACTGAGCGGCCTTGGAGCCGCTTAAGAGAGCTTGAACGCTGTCGTACGGGAGCAGAGCCATCAGGTGGAGGATCACTGCAGCCGCGAGAGCGGCCTCCACCAGAGCCAGCAGCCCGCCCGACCACCGGTTCAGCATATTCAAGCCCGGCACCTTCACCAGTACGTTCAGTACGTGTCCCGCTGCACTCAGCCCCACCTTCACCCCGACCAAAATCAGTGTGAAGGTCACCGCACCGACGATATAACTCTCCAGCCGGAGCCCATTGGCTACGAAGCTGTAGCCCGGATATTCAGCGAATGCACCGACCGGCAGCATCCGGCCGACCCAAGGGGCCAGATCGTCGTAGAACAAGTAGGCCGTAAGCCACGCCACGAATAGGCTTAAGAACGAAACCAGCTGCAGCACCAGGCCTCTGCGGTACCCGAACAGAAAGGACAGGGCCAGCACGGCCGCCACGACAGCATCCGTATGATTCATCCGCAGCCCCTAGTCCTTCTCCAGCACAAGCTCAAGCCACTCGTTGTATTCCTTCTTGAGCTTCTCGTATTCGTCCTTCAGAATCTCGTATTCCGCTCGAAGGCTCTGATCCTGGGCCATCGAGCCCAGACGCAGCTCCTTCTCCTGCTCCAGCTCCTGCTGCAAGCGTTCCTTCTCCTCGGTTAGGGTACGCTGCGCCGCCTCCAGCCTGCGGAAGGCGCTCTCCCGCTCCTCGAACCGAAGCTTGACGCCGGACAGCTCCTCCTGTGCGGAATCCTCCGCCCGTTGAACAGCCTGCCGAGCGGCGGCCAGCTGCGCCTCCGCTTCCTCCAGCATCTCCGCCTGGAGCTCGGTTTCTTCCCGGACCGCCGCCAGCTTGTCTTCGTACTCGCCGTGCACCCGTCCCAGCTCATCCTTGGCAGCCGAGCGGATCCGCTCCAGCTCGACGGCGGCTTCCTCGCGGGCTGCCGCCAATGCGACGGCCGCATCACGGCGGACCTGGGCCAGCTCCTCCGCCGCTTCCTTCCGCGCCTGTTCCACCGCGGATGCTGCTGCGCTCTGGGCATTGGCCGCCTGCTCCGCGGCTTCGGCGCGGAACTTGTCACGTTCCGCTGCCGCCTCCGCCAGAGCCCCGGACAGCCGGTCCTCGATCTGCTTGCGCAGGCGTTCCGCCTGTACGGCCGCTTCCGCCTGAGCGGCTGCTTGTGATTGGGCCGCTGCCAGCTCCGCCGCGGCCTCTTCCCGAACGCGCTTGAGCTCTAATGCCGCCTCTTCCCGAACGCGCCTGAGCTCCGCCGCGCTCTCGCGGCGCACCTGCGCCAGCACCTCGGATGCCTCTTCGCACTCCATCACCAGGGCGGCACGGTCCTCGCTCCACTGCCGGCGTTCAGCCTCGAAGCCGTCCAGCAGCCGAAGCCGCTCGGCCTCCTTCTCCTCGAGCTCCGAGCCGAGCAGGAGCTTCTCCTCCTGTTGCCGGTTCAAGAGCTCCTTCTCCCGCTCGGAGAACTCCGCCTGCAGCTTGCGCCGAACCGCTTCCTCCCGTTCCGAGAGGCGCTTCTCCGTCTCCCGCGCCAGCTGCTCCCTCTCCTCCGCCAGCTCCATGCGGACGTTGTGGAGCTTCAGCTCCCAGCTCTGGTCGGATTCGGCCGTCATGCGGTTCCATTCGTCCATAACGGCGGCCGCCTCCTGCTTCCAGGCCTCCTCCCGCTCGTTCAACGCATGCTGCCAGTCGAGCTCCTTAGCCCGGATGCGGTCGTTCCACTGCTTCTCGAGACCTTGACGCTGCTTCGTCTCCTCCGCCCTCAATTCCTCCAGCTCACGGGCGTGCTGAGCCTTCAAGTCTTCTACGCGGGCAAGAAGCTGCTGGATCTCCTGGGCATACCGCTCCTCCAGCCGGCGCTTCTCTTCCGCCGCTTGGTCCGCCTCTTCCCTGCGTGCGGACTCCTCGGCTTCCTTGACCCGGAGCGCTGCCTCCTGAAGCTGCAGCTGCAGCCCCCGGACGCTGAACTCCAGCGTATTGCGGGCTTCCTCCCATTCCTTCTCCCCTTGGCGAAGCTTCTCCAGCTCCTCCGCCGATCCTTGGAGCTCGGCCTTCTCGCCGCGGACGCGCTGCAGCTCATCCCATACCTTGGCCAGCTCGTTGCGCACCTGGAAGAACTCGTCCGCCATGTTCACAGCCGCCAGCACTGCCGTACGGGGGGTGTCCAGCCTTCCGTTGGAGGCATTCTCGATCCGGTGCATATGATCATCGACGTGGGAAGCCACTTGCTTCAGGTAGCTCGGGGTCGAGCTGCCCTTCAATCTATATTGGGTACCGAATATCTCAACGGTGATCCGGGTTTTGTCTGCTCCGTCCATCGGTTAAATCCTCCTTACTGGTCTTGACGAACGGTCCGGCGTTCCGGACCCGGGTCCTGCAAGCGAGTTCATCTTCCCGCGCAAAAAAAGGACCGATCCTATCGTGTCCTTAGACTTCGATACGACCGGCCCGTTTTCCTTCCTACTTACGCAATTCCGCTCCAAAAGATTGCTCCAGCGCTCCGACCACAGAGCCGTGGAGCTCCGTAATCTCCTCATCGGTGAGCGTCCGTTCCGGATGGCGGAAGACCAGCGACAGTGCGGCGCTCTTCCGGCCGGCTCCCAGGCGCTCCCCGGTGTAGATGTCGAATACGTGAACCGACTCCAGCAGACTGCCGGCAGTCTCCTTCACCTTGGCAGCCAGCTGGCCCACCGGCACCTCGGCACCCACTACGACGGCCAAGTCGCGGGTAACGGCCGGGAAGCGGGGCAGCGTCTGGTATTCGATGGAGAAGTCCGCATAAGCGGACACCGTATCGAGCTCCAGCTCCGCCACATAGGTATCCTCCAGATCCATTGCCTTCTGAAGGGCCGGATGCAGCTGGCCGGCGTAGCCCAATACCACCTCGCCGTCCGGCGTATTCAGCACGATCTCGGCGGTACGCCCCGGATGATAGCCCTCCGGTGCGGCCGAGCGGTACTCGGCCTCGCCCAATCCCAGGGCGCCCAGCCATTTGTCCAGCACGCCCTTCAGGTCGTAGAAGTCCACTTTCTCCGGCTTGCCGGTCCAGGACACCGCCTGGCGGTTGCCGGTCCACAGCAGCGACAGGAGCAGACGCTCCTTCGGCAGTCCGGTCAGCTTCTCTTCGGAGGTGACGAACACCTTGCCGATCTCGAAAACGGCCACGTCGTCGTTATTCCGGTTGCGGTTGTAAACGGCGGTGTCCATCAGATGCGGAACCAGGCTGGTGCGGAGCACGCTGCGTTCCTCGCTCATAGGCAGAGACAGCGCCACCGGCTTGGCATCCGTGTACCGGCCGGCGAATTGCCCGATCTGGTCCGGATGGGTGAAGGTGTAGCTGACGACCTCGTTCAAGCCGCAGCCGGACAGGATGGTCCGGGTCTGGCGGCGGACCTTCTGTTCCCGGGACAGGGCACCGGGTGTGGTGACGCCGTTGATCAGCGTGGTCGGAATATGATCATACCCATGCAGACGGGCAATCTCTTCGATCAGGTCCACATCCCGGGTAATGTCCCCCCGGCGCTTGGGCACATGAACGGCCAATGCGCCTGCGCCTCCGGCCGTCGGAAGCACCCGGTATTCGAAGCTCAGGCGGTCGAAGACGGCCTTCACCTCGTCCAGCGTCAGCGCGGTGCCCAGGTAGCCGTTTACCTTGTCCAGGGTGATCTCCACCCGAACCGGCTCTTCCTGACGGACACGCGCCTCGGATACCCCCTTGGCAGCTGTGCCGCCGGCCAGCTCGCACAAGAGGCTTGCCGCCCGGTCCAGCGCCGGAAGCACCGCCTCCGGGTTCACTTCCTTCTCGAAGCGCAGGGAGGCTTCGGAGCGGAGACCCAGCTGGCGGGAGGTCTTGCGGACAGAGCCCCCGGCGAACTTGGCGGATTCCAGGATGATGCGGGTGGTGCCCTCGGTCACCTCGGAATTGGCACCGCCCATAACGCCGGCGATGGCGATGGCCTGGCCCGATCCGTCGGTGATGAGCAGCATGCTGGCCGCAAGCTCCCGCTCCTGATCGTCCAAGGTTACGAGACGCTCGCCTTCGCGGGCCATACGCACCTCGATCTTGCCGTCCGCCACCTTATCGGCGTCGAAGGCATGGAGCGGCTGTCCGTATTCCAGCATGACGTAGTTGGTCACGTCCACCACGTTGTTGATAGGACGGATTCCGGCCGCCATCAGACGGTTCTGCAGCCACAGCGGAGACTTGCCCACGGTGACGCCTTCGATCACTCGCGCCGCATAATGGGGGCATTCCTCTCCGGCGGTGATCGCCACCTTCACGAGATCCGCTGCGGCTTGCGCTCCGTTCTCCTTCAGCCCCTGCCGCTCTTCGGGGAGCTTCACGGGACGGCCCAGAATGGCTCCGATCTCGTAGGCTGCGCCCAGCATGCTCAAGCAGTCGGAACGGTTCGGAGTCAGGTCCAGCTCCAGAACCTTGTCCTCGATGGCCAAGACGTCCAGGATGCTCTCGCCGATCCTGGTGTCCTCCGGCAGCACCAGAATGCCCTCCTGGATCTCCTTCGGCAGCAGCTTGTCGTTCAAGCCCAGCTCCTTGGCCGAGCAGATCATGCCCTGGGACTCCACGCCGCGCAGCTTGGCCCGCTTGATGACCAGGCCGTCCGGCAGCTTGGCGCCCACCATGGCGACGGGAACCTTTTGCCCCGCTGCCACATTCTTGGCCCCGCAGACGATCTGCAGGTCCTCGCCCGTACCGGCGTCCACGATACAGACGGACAGCTTATCCGCGTCCGGATGCTTGGAGCGGTCCTTCACGTACCCGACCACGACGTTCGTCACGCCCTGGTTCCGGTTCTCGACCACATCCACTTCGACGCCGCTGCGGGTCAGCTTCTCCGCCAATTCTTCCGCCGTATATCCGCTTACGTCCACATATTGGGACAGCCATTGATAGGAAACCTTCATCGTATAATCCCCCTTTCTCCCTCGTTAAACCCGTGCGAACTGCCGCAGGAAGCGCAGGTCGTTGGTATAGAAATGACGGATGTCGTCCACGCCGTACTTCAGCATGGCAATCCGCTCTACGCCCATGCCGAAGGCGAAGCCGCTGTACTCCGACGGATCGTAGCCGGCCATCTCCAGCACCCGGGGATGGACCATGCCGGAGCCCAGGATCTCCAGCCAGCCGGTCTGCTTGCAGATCCGGCAGCCGTGGCCGCCGCAGCCGAAGCAGCTCACGTCCACCTCGGCGCTCGGCTCCGTGAACGGGAAGAAGCTGGGCCGCATGCGGATCTGCGTATTCGGTCCGAACATCTCGCGAACGAACTGCAGCAGCGTGCCCTTCAGGTCGCTCATGCGGATGTTGCGGTCGATGACCAGACCCTCGATCTGTGTGAACACGTGGGAGTGGGTCGCATCATCGTCGTCGCGCCGGTACACCTTGCCGGGGCAGATAATCTTGACGGGCACCTCGCCTTTCTTGCGCTCCATGGTGCGTACCTGCACCGGGGAGGTATGGGTACGCATCAGAATGTCCTCCGTAATGTAGAAGGAATCCTGCATGTCCCGAGCCGGGTGATTCTTGGGCAGGTTCAAGGCCTCGAAGTTGTAGTAATCCTGCTCCACCTCCGGACCTTCCTCCACCGTATATCCCATGCCGATGAAGATATCCTCAATCTCCTGAATCACCTTGGAGAGCGGATGCAGCGCGCCGGCGGCGGACGTCCTGCCCGGCAGCGTCACATCGATGGTCTCCTCGCGGAGCCGGGCTTCGGTCTCCGCCTGCTGGAACTCCTCCTGCTTGCGGCCGATGACCTCCTCGATGGCGGCCCGCACCTCGTTGCCGACCTGCCCGATGACCGGCCGCTCCTCCGCGCTTAAACCTCCCATGCCGCGGAGAATCTCGGTGAGCGCTCCCTTCTTGCCCAGATACTTGACGCGGAGCTCGTTCAGCTCCGGCAGGCCGGATACGCCGGCGAGCTCTTGGAGAGCCTCTGTCCGAAGAGCTTCCAAACGTTCTCTCATGTTCCTTCCCCCTATCCGAATGTTGTCCCTGCAAATCAAAAAGACCCTTCCATCCCCAGAAAGGGACGGAAAGGCCGTGGTACCACCCTCATTAAGACGGTCGGACACCAGCCGGCATCAGCACGGCAGCTTGGCTCCTTGACACGTCTTCACTCGTTACGAAATATCGGCTCGAAAACCGGTCCGCTCTACATACGGCTGCATGGGGCTCATAGGCCTGCACGCGTTCAAGCGACTGCTCGGGAGCGAACTTCAGCGATTCCGTCCCGTCAGGCGCTCTCAATCTCCGGCGCCTGCTCCCTGTCCGTCGGTCTTCGCTTACTTTTCTCCGTCATTGCGTTGGTCGATATGAATTTACCGTCTATTATATGCAAACCGCAGGCCTGATGCAAGTGCTCTCCCGCCTAAGCCTCCGGGGACACCCGGTTCCGTCCCTTTTTCTTGGAGGAGTACAGCTCCCGGTCCGCAGCCTCCAGCAGCATCTCCGGACTGCTGCCGTCTTGGGCCGGGTCCGCCGAAGCGCATCCCACGCTGATCGTCACATGCCCACTGACCGCCGACCCCTTGTGGGGGATGGCTGCCCGTTCGATTCCCTCCAAGAGGGAGAGGCCGACAAGCCGGGCTCCCGCCAGATTCGTATCCGGGAGAATGACTGCAAATTCCTCCCCGCCGTAACGGGCCAGCATATCTCCGGACCGCCGCAGCCCGGAGCGCAGCACCGAGACGACCCTACGGAGCGCTTCGTCCCCTTGCTGGTGGCCATACTGATCGTTGAACAGCTTGAAATAATCGATATCGATAAAGAGCACGCTAAGCGGCTGAGATCCCCGTACGGCCCGGGCCCATTCCTTGGCCAGCAGGCAGTCAAAGGATCTGCGGTTCGCCACCCCCGTCAGGGAGTCGATCATGGCGAGCTGCTCCAGCATGCGGTTCTCCGCCTTCAGCTTGTATTCCTCCTGCACCCGCTCCGTAATGTCCGAGAACACCGCGCAGTAATGGGTCGTCCGGCCGTCATGCCCCCGAATGGCGGAGATGTTCAGCCACTCGATGTAGATCTCTCCGTTCTTGCGGCGGTTCCAGATCTCGCCCTGCCATTGGCCGGTGCGTTCGACGGACCTCCACAGGCTCCGGTAGAATTCCCGGCTGTGCCTGCCCGATTGGAGCAGGCTCGGGTTCCGCCCGATGACCTCGTGGGCCTCGTAGCCCGAAGAAACCGTAAAGGCCGGATTCACATACAGGATGGCACCGGAGGCGTCCGTCAGGATGATTCCCTGCTGCGTTTGCTCGACTACCTGAGCCATCAGCATATGCATGGGCATCGGCAGAATGCCCGCGCCCGTGCCGGCCGATACACTAGGGTTCAGTACCATAATCTCCCCTCCTGCATGTCTTAATGGGTTATTGTATATATCGGAGTCCGGACCGCCGAAGTGAAGCGGTATTTCCTAGAAGATTTGCGATCGCATAATAATCCATGTTTTTCGGTCCGGATGTCCATGTAAACGGTTTACAAGCGGCGTTATGCTGGAATTATAGCCGGATTCCCTTCCGGTTGGCTAACGGACACCATAGCAAGAAAGGACATCCGCCATGAAAATCTCGACGCGCATTTACCTGGACGCGGGCCTACAGAATATCAAGAGCGTCGCCTTCTTCACCTTCCTGCCGGTGTTAATCGCCCGACTTGGAGCCAGCGATTTCCAGATCGCCCTCTCCAACTCGCTGCCGCCCCTCTTCTGCGCGCTGTCGCTGGCCTTCCTGACCCGCCAGTTGCCGGTAACCCGGGGCGTCTATCTGACCAGCGGCTACGTCCGCCAATTCGCATTCCTGAGCATGGCGCTGTCCGTCATGCTGCCGCACCCTATCCCGTATCTCTTGTTCTTCTGGAGCATCAATGCGGTGTCCGTCATGATCACCGGCGCCCAGCAGCCCGCCATCATGCGGAGGGTGGTGCCCCACGAGGACTTCCCCCGGATGTTCAGCACCAACAAGCTGATCGGCATCGTCATCCTGGTGGCGGGGAGCTACGGCATCGGGCATGCCTTGGATGCGACCCAACGCTTTTTTCCCATGAACTATTCCGTCTCCATGCTGGTGGGCTGTCTGGCTACCTTCACGGGCATGAATCTGATCGCCGCCCTGGCCCCCCATGAGAAGAAGCCGGTCCGTCTGCACCTGGTCCGCCCGTTCCGCGAATGCAACCGCCGGATGTGGTGGATGGCGCTGAACAACATCGGCATCGCCATGGCGGCTCCCCTCTTCACCATCTACCACGTGAACAGGCTGGGCTTGACCAATACCCAGATCGCCTACTTCGTCATCGCCTCCGGCATCGTATCCGCCCTGCTGATGCCTTTCACCCGGAGGGCCATCGAGCGGTTCGGTGCCATACGGGTGTATGGCTTGGCCCTTCTGGGCATGGCGCTGGCGATTCTTCCCTACGGACGGATCAGCTCCTTCTCCCTGCTGGTGCTGCTGCAGGCTTGGCTGGGCGGCTCAGCGGCGGTGGCGGAGGTAGCCACCAACTCCGTCATGATGGAGGAGGCGGAGAAGCACAAGAAGGAGATGGACTTCTTCTCCGACTTCCAGCTCCTGATGAACGGGGGGAATGCCATCGGCGCCCTGCTGTCGGGGGCCCTACTCTCGATGCTGCCCATTTGGGGGTGCTTCCTGGCCATCGCGGCCATACGGATCGGGGTGCTGTGCGCATACCGTCTGACGTTAACCGGCGACCACGAAAAAACCGCCCTCTCGCAGGAAGCGAGAGTAGCGGCTCATCGAATCTAAAGCAGGTGCAATATCACGGCGGCGGTGATCAAGACGATCCCCGCCGCTTTTTTTGTGCGGCTTCGCATAGGTACAGGCGAAGCTTCGCTCTGAAGCAGTTCACCTCTACCCGTAGATTTCGCCGCCGGTCAGCCTTCTCCGGCCCTGGAAGCCGTCATGCAGACCATGGTAATACTCCACCCGCTCCTCGCCGAGCCTCCAGCAGAGCAGCACCTCGCGTCCTTCGATCTTAGCCGGAAAATCCACTAGGCCGGACTCCACGTCCTTCACTTCAACCCCCTGCAGATTCAAGCCGTGGGCGATGGCCGAAGCCTCCATCCGCATGAACTCCAGCTCACACTCCAGCGAGAAGAACGGATCCTCGCCGTCCCGCAGCTCCACCCCCTGGTGCCGCAGCAGGGCCAGCTCCCGGTACTTGGATTCGAATCGGCTCCGGATGGCCTGCAGATCCCGAAGCGAAATACGTAGGGACGGAAGCAGGGCATTGGCCTCCTGCGCCGTGAAATATTTCTTGCCCATATGAGACCCCTCCTATGAGATAAATTTTACAATAGCGTGCCGGGGGATTACCAATCGAACATTTTTCAGCTATAATGGGTAGCATTTACCAAGGTATGGACCGAAAAGGAGGATTATGGGAATGGGACAACTGAAGTATTACACGGTGGACGTGTTCGCGGAGAAGCGGTACGAGGGCAACCAATTGGCGGTATTCACCGGCGCGGGGCAGCTGTCCCCGGAGGAGATGCTGCAGATCGCCCGGGAAATGAATTATTCCGAGACCACGTTCATCCTGTCGGAGGAGCCCCGGAACGGAGGATATGACGTCCGGATCTTCACGCCGGGAGGTGAGGTTCCGTTCGCCGGACATCCTTCTTTGGGCACGGCTTATGTGATTCGCGAGTTCCTCCTGGGCCAGCCTGTGGAACAGGTGGTACTGAACCTGGAAGTCGGGCCAATCCCCGTGGAGTTCGGTACGGACGGCATGCAGTGGATGAAGCAAAACCTGCCGGAATTCGGACCGGTCTTCGATCCGGGCACGATGGCGGAGGTGCTGGGTCTGGCCGCCGGCGACCTGGATGAACGGTATACGGTCCAACGGGTATCCACCGGCCTGCCTTCGATCCTCGTACCGTTGAAGGGACTGGCCCAGGTCAGGAAGGCCCGGACCCGGAGCGAGCCTTACGAGGCCTTCATCCGGGAACACGGCAACCATACGATCCTGCTGTTCTCAGCGGAAACCTACAAGCCGGATAACCAGCTGAATGCCCGCTCCTTCTGCGATTGCGTAGGCGTCCCCGAGGATCCGGCCACCGGCTCGGCAGCGGGGAATCTGAGCGCCTATCTGGTCCGGCACCGGTATTTCGGCAGCACGGACATCGATGTGCGCATGGAGCAGGGCTATGAGATCGGACGCCCGTCCCTCCTGCATCTGAGAGCCTCGGAGCTGGCGGACGGCTCCATCCGGGTCCGCGTAGGCGGGCGCACCGTGCCCGTAGCCCGGGGAGAATGGCTCTAAGACAAAAAAGGGGAAATGATATGGCAACCTTAATCCTTTTTTCCATAAGGCTTCCCCTATACAATGTAAAAATCGAGAGAGGGTGTACCTATGGGAAAATGGAAGGACAAAGTATGGCACGCTTTGCAATCCTATGACACGGCCGTCTGGGTCCGGGCCTTCGGCACGGCCTTGACGTCGCTGACCAACTTCATGATGAGACCGTTCCTCGTCTTCTACCTGTACGACCAATTGGATGGCTCCATCATGCTGTCCATGCTGGTGGTCGGACTGTCCCCCTTGGTCGGCGTCCTGGTGAACGTTCTGGCCGGAGGAATCAGCGACCGGATCGGCCGAAAACCGGTGATGCTGGCGGCGCTCCTGATCCAGGCCGTCTCCATGCTGGCCTTCACCGCAGCCAACCAGGTTTGGCACTTCGCGCTCATTTCCGTGCTGAACGGCATCGGCCACGCGCTGTTCGGCCCCGCTGCCAACGCCCAGGTCAGCGATGTAGTTCCGGAGGCCAAGCGGCCGGAGGTATTCGCCTTGTTCCATACCGCACTGAATATCGGCGCCGCCGTCGGACCGCTGATCGGCGTGGTGCTGGCGGCGTGGAACATGCACGTGGTGTTCCTGATCTGTGCCGCCGCCATGAGCTGCTATGCCGCCGTCGTCTGGTGGAAGGTTCCTGAAACGCTGCCTTCGGAGGTCAAAGGACGCAAGTCGGAGAGTCCCAAGCGTCCGTTCGCCGGCATCCGGCTTCGGGACCATTCTCCTCTGCTGTGGCTGACGCTGTTCGCCTGTCCGGTGACGCTGCTGTATGCCCAGGTGGAATCCACCTTCCCGCTTCACCTGCAGACCCGGTTCGAGGATTACAAGAACGTATACGCCAGCCTCATGGCGTTCAATGGCACCATGGTCATTCTGCTTCAGATGTGGATCGCCCGCCGGACCAAGGATATTCCGGCCCGCAAGGTCATGATGTTCTCCTACGGCATGTTCGCCCTGGTAAGCGTCGGATACGGCTATGCGCCTTGGTTCGTCCTGCTGCTCGCCGTAGAATTCGTCTTCACCATCGGCGAAATGCTGAACGGCCCCCACATGCAGAAGCTGGTGTCCGTCATGGCCCCTCCCGAGCACCGGGGCTTCTACTTCAGCATCTACGGCATGAACTGGCAGCTGTCCCGGGCGGTGGGACCCATACTCGGGGGCTTCCTGCTCAGCAGGATCAACGGGGAATTTCTCTTCTCGTTATTGACCGTTGTTATCCTCGCGGCCGGCATCGCCATGTCCGTGCTGGCCCGCCGGGTGGAGGCCGCCAAGGCTGCGTCCGAGCTGGCGCTTGCAGAGGAAGCCAAGAGCGGCACATCTGCAGCAGCCGCAACGGCATAACAGTCTCACCGCACGACAAGAGGTTGGAGCATGAGATCGCGCTGCCGGCAGGCAAGCGGAGATCTCCTTACTCCAACCTCTTTGGTTTTTTGGGCGGCGGATGGGTAAACGGAACGCATGCCGGGCTCCCTTAGCTTCCTAACCGGGAAGCCAAGGTGCTCAGCACCTGCTCCCACCTCTCCTTCATCCGCTCCCGGACGTCGGCGTCCGCCAGTTTCTCTTGGTGGAAGCTGACTGTCGTCCGTCCTGCTGCCGCCGGCAGCAGCCGGATCTGTAGGGTGGAGGCTTGCTCCCACCCGGGCGGCTTCCAGGTGAGCCGCAGCTGCTCCTGCAGCTTAACCGCCCGCACCTCTCCCATGGTGCCGTCGTCGGCGGTATATCTCGTTCCCTTCACAGGCTCTAGGCCAGCCGCCACACCTCCGAGCCACAGCCGCATGCCCTCGGGGGACAAGAGATAGTCCCATATTGCTTCAGGAGATGCATGCAGGGTGCGTCTGACGCCGACTTGAAATCCTGAATCAGCGGTTAACCCGACCGGCTTCTCTTTCATTCCTACTCCCTCCTTCCTTCGGATACAGCGCCGCCTGTTCAGCGAAATGTATGTTCTCCTCTTATGAGCTTGGTGGGAGTTTTCATCTCGTAGAATCGCTTCGCTATATTCGTTCCATTCGTGTGCCAATCTTCTGTACCGTCAATGTGAATTATAGGACACGTTAGTGTTTCCGCCCATTGTTCCATTTTTGACAGCGAACGCGAAGCCACGAACTCGATAAATTTCAAATGCTGCTCGTACATATCGCCGCCTTTACGGATGCGTTCTCCGTGTTGCATATACTCACGTTGCTCTATACGTTCCATACGTAGCTCAATCGGTGCTGTGATAAATACGGCGAGGTCGTAAAACTTCGGAATGGTGTCGCCAAAATCACCGGTAACAGCAGTGAGTACAAACAAACGATACTTCTCAATATCTCCAAGCATTAAATTCAAGCAGTCCTCATAAGGGCGAACATTAGTATATGGAAGTTCTGATTTTTCAAAGTGATAATCCTCGTGATCCATATGCTTAAAGTCCAATATGTTCGCCAGTTCGCGTCCAAGTGTAGTCTTTCCGCTTCCGTTTGCCCCGAACAAAATTATACCATGAGGTTTATTCATATTGCTGTCCTCCATTTACAACCGCCCTAAAGCGAATTCTTCTATAGCCTTAAAAGGGGTGAAATATAATTGTTTAATTATATAATAATTTACACATAAACTTGGATATGCGACAATGAGTACAACAGGGGAAGGAATAGCGTTAGGATTTTGATTCGTCCAATTAACCGAAAAAGGGGGTTAATACATGGTTCTCATCGAGAAATTAGCAGATGAACTTAAGTTGGCCGGAGACAAAACCCGGTTAACCATTCTTTCTTTTCTGAAAGAACGGGAATGCTGTGTATGTGAGCTTGCCGAGTTACTTCAAACCAGTCAACCCAATGTGAGCCAGCACATGCGAAAACTGAAGGATGGCAAGCTTGTCAAGGAATCCCGCAAAGGACAATGGATTTATTATTCTTTGGATCTGGCGGATAAACCCTATTTGATGGAGTTATTAGAGATACTTCCGTCCCAGAAAGACAAGGTCGAACAAGTTTCAGCTGAGAACATAAACCGCTGCGAATAACTTCAACAAAGGAGTGCGTTTCCCTTGGGCCAAGAATCCACAAAAAGATTATCATTTTTAGACCGATACTTAACCCTTTGGATCTTTTTAGCTATGGGGATTGGTATTTTGCTCGGAAACACGGTCCCGTCATTTGTTGACTTCCTCAATAAATTTCAGGTTGGGACAACATCGATTCCTATAGCGGTCGGGCTCATCCTCATGATGTACCCTCCGCTTGCGAAAGTCCGGTATGAGGAATTGGGCCGAGTATTTAAGAATGGCAAGATCCTGGGCTTATCTCTTCTTCAGAACTGGGTGATCGGACCAATCCTAATGTTTGGCTTGGCCATCCTATTTTTGAGGGATTACCCGGAATACATGGTAGGTTTGATTATGATCGGCTTAGCCCGCTGTATAGCTATGGTAATTGTTTGGAACGACTTGTGTAAAGGTGATACGGAATATGCCGCGGGACTTGTTGCATTCAATTCCATCTTTCAAGTATTGTTCTATTCCGTTTACACCTACATCTTCGTTACATGGATGCCTGGA
Source organism: Oryzibacillus soli (assembly GCF_051594765.1). Taxonomy (NCBI): domain Bacteria; kingdom Bacillati; phylum Bacillota; class Bacilli; order Caryophanales; family Paenibacillaceae; genus Oryzibacillus; species Oryzibacillus soli. The sequence goes on along the minus strand of NZ_JBPPGJ010000008.1, from coordinate 165,964 downwards.
TGGTTTGGTCTGCAAGGGATGGTCGTCGATATTACCATGGGTGAGGTCGCCAAGAGCGTCTTTATTTACTTAGGGATTCCCTTTATTGCCGGTATGCTGACACGGTTCATTTTCACGAAATCCAAAGACAGGGTTTGGTACGAAAAGAACGTTATCCCCAAAATCAGCCCGATCACATTGATTGCTCTATTGTTCACGATTATCGTAATGTTCTCCTTGAAAGCGGATATGATCGTGGATCTGCCTCTGGACGTGGTTCGGATTGCCATTCCTCTTCTGATTTACTTTGTGGTCATGTTTGTGATTTCGTTCATCATGGGCAAACGTGCCGGTGCAAATTACCCGGTTACATCAACTCTGGCATTCACGGCGGCCAGCAATAACTTTGAGCTTGCGATAGCTGTCGCTGTTGGTGTCTTTGGTATCCATTCGGGGGCCGCTTTTGCAGCTGTAATCGGTCCTTTGGTTGAAGTGCCCGTCATGATCGCACTCGTAAATGTCGCCTTCTGGTTCCAACGCAAGTACTTCGGAAGTGAAAATAGCGTTACGCGAACCATATAACAATCGACTAATTCAAAAGGAGCTATTAAAAATGGACAAAAAACTCGTTTACTTCCTTTGCACAGGCAATTCCTGCAGAAGCCAAATCGCGGACGGATTCCTCAAAACGCTCGGCAGTGACAAATATGAGGTAAAGAGTGCTGGGCTTGAAGCTCATGGGTTGAACCCTCGTGCTGTCAAAGTAATGAATGAAGCCGGTGTTGATATCAGCAGCCATACCTCAGATGTAATCGATCCGGAAATTTTGAACAAAGCGGACTATGTCATTACCTTATGTGGTCATGCAGACGAGCATTGCCCTGTCATTTCGAACAAAAACGTTGTGAAATGGCATTGGGGTTTTGACGACCCGGCTAAAGCAACCGGTACAGAAGAAGAAATCATGGCTAAGTTCCGGGAAGTACGTGATTCGATCAAGTCCCGCATTGAAATCTTCGTTCGCGAAGGTAAATAATAATTTGTGGTATGCAAAGAAGCCAAAGAGCGACGGCGGCTGCTGTGGCGGCAGCTCCTGTTGCTAGAGGATCATAAATATGAACTACAACTTATTGGTTTCCCACTGTTTTGGGTTTACACTTAAAATCATAAAAAACTGGCCTTTCTAACGAGTTCGTTTTGCGTCCTTTGGATAAAAGCAACGTCCTCATGATTAAACCCTACGCATTCGAGGTGTTATTAATGGAGATGGAAACATTATGGGGGGCTTTTCACGAACCATTAAAGGCGTTTATTACTCGGCGGGTTTCTAACGAACAAGAAGCTGAAGATATATTGCAGGATGTTTTCTTGAAGATATTCACCAAGATGGATAGTCTTCGAGATGAAGAAAGCTTGAAACCTTGGATTTATCAAATCACCCGACATTCGATCATTGATAATTATCGCAAGAGAAAGCCCGTAGGAGATCAGCTGCTCCATGACTTACCTGAGTTTATTGAATCCAACGAGTCTAATTTGAATATGGAACTCTCCGCCTGCTTGCGGCCAATGATTCAGCAGTTGCCGGATAAATACCGGGAAGCCATAGAATTAACCGAACTAGAAGGTCTCTCGCAAGTTGAACTTAGCCAAAAACTTGGCATTTCATTTTCAGGTGCGAAATCAAGGGTTCAAAGAGGCAGACAAAAATTGAAGGATATTATCTCAGCATGCTGTCACCTGGAGCTGGATCGGTATGGGAACGTTCTTGAAATCGAAAGCAAAGATGCCTCTCCAAAATGTAATTCGTGTGGTTGCCAATAAGGTTTTGCGTCTTTCCCCCCCCTGCTTCGTCTTAATGAATGCAAGAAAAAATCTTGAAGGACGAAGGGAGCGCTTGAAATGACCGATTCGAATAAGGTACATGTTCAGTCTTGCTGTGGAGGCACTGCACTTCCACCTATAGAAGCATGCTGTGCGGCCGACCAATCGGCAAAAGAAGCCGGTGAGGAAGGCTGCGGTTGTTCAGAAAACAAACAAGAAAATAACAGCGATGTAAAAAAAGTATCCTGCTGCTGATTGAATGATGAAAGGAAGGGCATAGTCGGCCCTTCCTTTTTCTTTGCCGATTTGTGACCAGAGCCGATTATTGGATCTATTTGACTGCTTTGATTACAGCGGAAACAATGTAATCTTGGAGATTAGCGCCAGGGACCCAATCCCGGATAAACTCCCTAGATTCTTCTTTGGGCAGGATATTAATCTGTGAAAAACCACTCTCCTGTAATGCCTTCTCCAACTCTTGAATCGAAGAAGCCCCGGATATGCAGCTGGACAAGGAATTCAGATCGTTCTTGATGTCCACCGGCAATTCCGCAGTTGTAACGATATCCGAAACGGCAATGCGTCCGCCAGGTTTCAAGGCTCTATAGGCTTCACGGAATACCTGAGGTTTGTCAGGAGAAAGATTGATGACACAATTTGAGATAATGACATCGATTGATTCGTCAGCAACCGGCAAATGTTCAATCTCCCCAAGACGGAACTCAGCATTTTTGAACCCGCCTTTTAGCGCGTTTTTGCGTGCTTGACTAACCATTTCAGGTGTCATATCTACCCCAATTACTCGTCCTGATTCTCCTACTTGACGGGCGGCAAGGAAACAGTCGAATCCCCCGCCACTTCCAAGGTCCAAAACGCTTTCCCCGGCCTTTAAATCGGCTATTGTCTGAGGGTTGCCGCAACCAAGCCCCAGATTTGCCCCTTCCGGTACTGCATTAAGTTCTTCTGTGGAGTATCCCAATTTTGAAGATACCTCTTGTGGGGCTGCACAATCTGTTGGATTTGCTCCAGAGCAACAACTACCGGAATTTGCTTGCTGTAAAACAATCTGTTTGTACCGATTTCGGACATTCTGTCTGATTTCATCATGACTGGCTTGGCTCATTGGAATCGCTCCCTGCGTTTAATATATTCTAATCAACAGCAGCTAGCCTTGTGTTTCGCTCGACCTCCCTTTGCTGTGTACCCCCTTATATAAAGAAAAGTCGATAAAAAGTTGTATTATGCAAGTATTTTATAAAAAGATTACCCCGGAGGTGCTTTACAACAAAGACTTGATTGTGCCATAGCGTTGTTCAGTAGCTTCAGGGAACGAATAACGGTCTCTTTTTCAAAATCATTCATATGGGAAAACACTTCGTTCAAGTAATCATTCATTTGTTGATCAATTGTCGCGGCAACGTATTTCCCTTCTGTTGTCAACTTGAGAATGGAGACGCGACGGTCATCCGGATGAGGCGACTTTTTGACCAAGTTCATCTGAATCAAGGACTGAGCCTGTCTGCTGAAGGTTGTAATATCTGTACCCAATGTTTCAGCGATTTGCTGCATAGAAGGCTCATGCTGGCGATCGATTTCATAAAGGATATGGCTCTGAACAAGACTGATGTCACAACCGCCAATAGTACAACAATTTTTGTTGAGAAAGCCAAATCGGCGTGTCATCGTTTGAAATAACATTCGGAGATCTTCCATGATTTCACCTCTTGAGATTAGTTATACAATAATTAATTGCATTTTACAAGTTATTTTGCGATCAGTTCTCTTTGAATCTGTTTGGGGGACGCGCCGCTATCGTTCTCCGATAGCGCAATAAGGCTGCCGATCAAGGAATGATCTGCTTCAATAACTCACCAGATTTAAAAAAACTTAAGAATCTCTTTGTTGAACTACTTATAGTTTTGTCTTCATTGAACATACTATATAAACTAAAGTCTATCTTATATAATTCTCTAACTGCGTTATTTCCCTCTTTATAACAAATATTATACTCACAACGTTTAGTATAAAATTCATGCGCGTAATTTCTTACCAATCCCCCAAACTCTGCTTTACACCTTATTCCAATTGTTATTAGATCCAGTTGGTCGGTAGGGTCCATTTTGGTATCCAATAGAATAAAGTCATCAAATGATCTATCAGAATAATAGATGGTAATCGTTGGATTATTACTTCTATTTTCATATAAATCTTCAACGATTTTCGAGACGTTTAATTCAATATTTAATACTTCCCTCAGTTTCTGGAATGCAGGTTCTTCAATATATTTATCATTATAATCATCTGGATAAAAAATAATGGAATCAAAGGGTACAATCATCCTTATTTCTAGGTCCCACGCAGTATCTAAAATCATCATTAATCACTCCATTAAACTGAATGTATCAACTCAAACTACTATTACCATTATTGGAACTACCTGCTCTTTAGCTTGGGATATTTCTTTATTCCTCTATAGTTCTCCGTTAGCGTAACGAGGAAAACTTGTTCTTGATATTAAAGTTGTACCACCCTGAAAACTAACAGCTAATACAAGCTGTCGAAAATTCAGAAAATACTCTACTAGACTAAAATCAGCTGAGTCTAAATTTATGAGCCATCAAATTAGCATTATGCAATAACCGTTGTATTTCTTCAATTACTATTTCTGGCTCATCGTGATGAATATAATGATACTGTTCTTTGCAATTTTCAATTTACTTTGTGTTGAAAGTTTTTGAAATTGGGCTTGCAATCTTTGCTCGACTAGTAATAATTCTTAATTGGGCCAATCTTCATTGTCACATTCAGGAAGTCCTCTAGTTAGTATTGTTAGGGGAGTATCGTTTTGCCTCAAGTGATCAACGATTTCCTTATAACTCTGCAACTTATCAATCTTCTCGATATTTAACATTGGATTCTCAAGATATGCTTTATTCGCCGCTAACAAATGCGGTGGGAGCACCTTTTCATACGCAAGTTCTTTGTATTCGGGTACGGCATCAATTAAGATCATACCTGATACGAGTGTTGGATATAGACTATTCAAACAAACCTGCCTGTTACTTATGCGAATGGCTGCCGTGATATTCCGCGGCAGCCTGGTTGTTGGATATGAAGAGGCTATCGTTCATCGTTTGCTGAATAATTACCACTCTTAATGACTATTCACCTACAGCTATTGCTTCTATTTCAATCAAGAAATGATCATTTACTAGATTACTCACTTCAACTGCCGAACTGGCAGGTGGATTCTTCGTATTAATATACAAATCTCGAATGTCGCGAACTACCTGTATTTGGGAGATGTCAGTTAAAAAGAAGGTCAATTTAACAACATCGTCAAAGCTTACGCTGGAAGCTTCTAGCGCCACTTTAATGTTTTCGAATACCTGCCTCGTTTGTGCAGCTAAATCTCCTAGTCCTACCACTTCTCCGTTTTGGTTTATGGCAATTTGCCCAGAAACATATATCGTTCTTCCGTTTCGTACTTCCACAACTTGTGTATAACCATTTGCTGGCGGCATTGATTGTGGATTTCTAAAAATTAATTGCTTATAATCATGCATAGAATTCACTCCTTTTTAGTAAGAAAGGATAAGCAGCTAGAGCGCTGCTAGACCATGTATATAGAATGTTACCAGAAAAACCACATTATTTTGACTATATTTTTATTTTATGTAATCATTGCAAGTTTACTGCCCGTTACTTAAGCGAAGGCTGCCGTGATGTCCGCGGCAGGCTGTTTGTCGTTAGATCTATTTTGTTACTTTCTTTGCTTCTAGCCAATAGCCAAAAAATAATATGATGGAACCTGGTAATTCCGTAAAGAAATATATGGCCTTAGGGGCTACAATTATACCATTTTATGGAAATAAGCAACGCAAAATAATACGCAAGCCTGCCCGGACCAACGGCACTCAGCGGTCTTCGCTGATGCTTGGCAGCGCTATGAGCTCCAGCACGCCGACGGACTTCCAGCCCAGGTTGACCATAGGATTCTCTTCTTTTCCACTGATGAATTCCCAGGCTTTGACGCCGGGGCCGACCCAGGGGTGTCCGTACATCGCGGTGGGGATGCACAGGGCGTTGGAGTCGGAGATCGGCTTGCCCAGCATGCCAACCAACGCTTCGTGTATGCTTTTGTTATTGATGCCTCCAGATGTAAGCAGAAGTTTCATGAATGCACTCCTTTTCTTTGTGTACCTGACTCAATGGGACCACCGATCTTAGCGGCAGCCTCATCATGGTTGTTTGTTGTGGAACTAAAGTTCCCGTTAGCGCAACGAAGTAGCCAAACCGTAGCGGCCGCATTTGCTGGATTATATCCATACAAGCTATGACTCCGTTATGAGTTCTTCTAACTTTGATGAAAAAACATCCCAGTCTGGATCAATAAACCCGCTATTAAATGACCACCCTCTAGAACGTAGCTTCTCGCCTAAAGAGATGTAGTCGGCACGTTGCTTGTCATTTAGAGTAATATCTAAAGCTAATGTTCCGTCACCAACTACGAATTTTTTCATGTAATCGTGCAATTTCCAAAGGACCGTTTGCTTATCGTTATCTCTTTCCATTCCCAAGCGCAAGATAATGGAATCCATAGTATCATTTAGCTTCTGGACAACAAGAGCTTCATTTTTCCAATTATGATCTAGTTGATCCTGTATCGTTGCTTCAAGCTGAGCTAAATCTCGATAAATGTATCCATTTAATAACTCATATCTTATTTCTTGTTCTCTGTTATCACTTTTATGATTAATAAATAAGAATAACGATACTGATAGAATTACTCCGATCCAATAGAGTATTTTCCTCATTCAATCCTCCAATCACTCAACAAGTTATTTAGTGGCCTCTTCAATCGGGTATCGGTTTGTAATACTTTGTTACCCAATGGCCATCCGAGAACTGGCTCTATTGAACATGTTAAACGGTTCATTTCCACACAACATAGCTGTGAGTGTAGTCACTTGCATATTCCCTATCAACTTAGAATTGTAATATTATAACATTTTACCACAATAGTTGCTTCCAATGCGATGGTGCGTAAAACTGCCCATTACTTCAACGAAAAAACGGGATCCTTAACTGCATGGCAGCTGAAGATCATACAAGCAGGAGCAGCATCCCCATGGCAAGATCAAGTCGCTTAAGGAGCGCTCCAACGGAGTACGACGCCGACCGCCAGAAGTCGCAAATACGAAGAAACAGCAGGACGCTGCCTTGTGGGGGCGTCCTGCTGTTTTGCATTGTGACTCTTTATGGCTCCAAGGCAAGATCCGCGATTCCCTGAGGGTCAAGAATGAGACCCACCTGGCCGTCCCCCAGGATGGTGGCCCCCGAGATGACCTGGGATTGCTCGAGCGATCCAGAGATGCTCTTCAGTACCACATCCTGGATGCCGATCAACTCGTCCACCCGCAAGGCCAAACGGCGTGTGCCTGTATGAAGGATCAGGAGAGTCAGGAGCTCCCGCTTCACAGGGCGGGGCTTGAGATGAAGCTCACCGTACAGGGAAACCACCCTCAATGCCTGCTGCCGGTACATATACGCGGTTCCGCCGCCAGAGAGCGGGTGAAGCTCCGCTTCCTTCACCTTCAGGATCTCCAAGACGGCGGACATCGGCAGGCCGAAGGGTGAACCGCCGATGCGGAATAGCAGGCCCTTGATGATGGCCAGTGTAATGGGCAGCTTAATGCCGAAGCGCGTGCCTTGTCCTTCGGCGGTCTCCAGCTGGAAGATGCCGCCCAGTTTCTCGATATGGGTGCGCACAATATCGAGGCCAACTCCCCGTCCCGATACGTCCGTGATCTCCGCTGCGGTGGAGAAGCCGGGCTTATAGATCCATTGGATGATCTCCGAGTCAGGGAGTGCCTTAGCGTCGGCCTCGGATAGGAGGCCCTTGCGGATGACCGACTCCCGGATCTTGTCGGCACGGATTCCCCTGCCATCATCCTCTACGGTTAGGAGGACATGGTGCTCCTCCTGGGAGCCGCTGATCCGGAGCCGGCCAGACCGGGGCTTGCCTGCCGCCGTCCGCTCACCCGGCTGCTCGATGCCGTGGTCGAGCGAATTCCGGACCATGTGGACGAGCGGCTCATAGATTTCCTCGATGACCGAGCGATCCACCTCCGTCTCCTCGCCGACCAGGATCAGCTCCACCTCCTTGTCTAAGGACTGGGAGAGATCGCGGATCATCCTCGGGAACCGTTGGAACAGCTGTCCCACCGGCTGCATCCGCGTCTTCATGACGGACTCCTGCAGCTCTTGGATCAAGAGGGACAAGCCTTCAGACACCTCGTGAAGCTCCCGAACCCGCGGATTCCGGCGGTCCTCATGCAGCAGGGTGCGGGTCAGCTGGGTGCTCCTGGAATGCTGGATTACCAGCTCCCCCACCAGATTCATGAGCCCTTCCAGACGCTCCAGCTCCACCCGCATGGTCTGGCCTTTCTTAGTCTTCTTCCCCGGGGCATCCAGGGCGCAGAGCCTGGCGAATGGGACGGCCTCGGCAGGGGACGCGTCGGACTGCGGAGGGGTAGACGGCTGCGGAACCGCGACGGGCTGCAACAGATGTAGGTCACCCTCCTGCAAGGAGTGGAGCTCGACCTGTTCTACGTCCGGGAAGGATTTCAATAGCGAGCAGAGCTCCTCCTCCGCTTCGGGAGTATAGACCAGATAGGCCATATGCTCCGGGTCCACCGCCGGGTCAAGCGAATCGAGCTCGGGATAGGTGGAGGCGACAGTGCGGCTCTCCGCCAGGTGGGACCGGATCATATAATAACGGGCGGTGCGAAGCAGTGTTTTCGGCTGGAGCGTAATCCGGCAGCCGAAGGCCCGCACGGAATCGTCCGCACCGGGCAATGGCATCCGGGCTCCCTCCCAGAGTCCGCGGAGCCAAGTGTCAGGGGCGGCTTTTCCGTCAGCTGGAACCGCCGTCCTGTAGTCCTCATGGGTGACGGACTCCAGCATCCGCTTGATGGAGGAGATGTCGACCGCAGCCAGGTCCCCGCCGCCCTGGATGATCTCTTTCAAATGCTGAAGGTAATCCAGGCAGTGCATCAGGGTATTGATGATGAAGCCGTCAATGGAGAGATGGCCGTTGCGCAGCAGGTCCAGCACGTTCTCCATCTCGTGGGTCAGGTCCTTGACGGGACCGAAGCCCATGGCGGCCGAGGAGCCCTTCAGCGTATGGGCGACACGGAAGATCTTCTGGACCACCTCCGGATTGCCCTCCTCCTTCTCCAGAAGCAGCACCTGCTCCTCCAGCACCTGGAGATTCTCCTCCATCTCCGTTAAATACACGGGCAGCATTTCGGCGTAATAAGCTTCCACAACCCTCCTCCCCTCTTACGAACCGTTCCTGAGTATACGTGCTGCCTGAAGAATATGGACCAGCTTCCCTCCGGACATGCCGATGGCCTCTATTTGTACGGAGCCATCCTGTCCCGATACGCCCGGGGGGGGCTGGAGTTCGTCGAAGGAGGTGACCCGGTTGACCCGGTCCTCCAGCAGTCCGAACAGGTCGCCGTCTTGCAGCACGATGATGCGGGTAGCACGGTCATGCTTCTTGACGTCCATCCGGAGCTTGGATCGGAGGCTGATGACGGGAATGATCCGTCCCCGCAGATTGATGACTCCGATCACATCGTTACGCTTGTTGGGGTATACCGTGATGCTCTCGACCCGGATGATCTCATGGATGCACCCGATGGGCAGGGCGTAGGGAGTCTCCCCGATCTCAAACTCGATGTATTGTTCCTCTTCTTGCTCCAGTTCCTCCAGCCGGGATCCGTTAAAGAACGTCATATCCGTTCCTCCTGTCTGCCGTCCACCAGGCCTTAGAGCCGTTGGGACAATTTGCTGATTGCTTCGATCATGCCCTTCATCTCGTTGATGGATGCGGAGGTTTCTTCCGCTGCCGCGGCCGTCTCCTGGGTGACAGCTGCAATATTGTGCATGGCCTGCTGGACGCTGGAAGACTGGCCGGCTTGCTCTTCGCAGGCGGCGGCGATCTCCCCAACCCGGGCCGCGGCACCCTGCAGCATGGATTGAATCTCTGCGAACGCACGTCCCGCGTTCTGTGTGAGGGTATTCCCTTCGATGGCGGCTGATACGGCCAGGTTCGTATTGCCCTGCATCCCTTGGATGAGCTGGGCGATCTCCTTGGTCGCGGCACTGCTGCGTTCCGCCAGCTTGCGCACCTCATCGGCTACAACGGCGAAGCCCTTTCCGGCGCTGCCAGCGCGTGCTGCTTCAATGGCGGCGTTCAGGGCCAGAAGGTTGGTTTGGTCGGCGATCTCGTCGATGACATCGATGATGTCCCCGATTTTGTCGGACTGGCGGGACAGGTCTTCCATCTTGCGGTTGATCTCCTGCATACCTTGAAGGGTTTGCCGGATGACCTCGTTGCCCTGGCTAGCGGTCACGGCCGCCTGGTCTGAGACAACGCTTGCCTGCTCGGCATTGCGTGCTACGTCCTGGATCGCCAGGTTCATCTCGAGCACCATTTCATTAGCGGTCTCGGCCGACATGGCTTGGGATTGGCTTCCGCCGGCAATTTGTTCGGAGCTCTGCGAAATCTCGTTGGCGCTGCCTGTCACCTGGGTGATGGAGGCGGAGAGCTCGCGGAGGGTGCGACTGATGGAACGGTAGATCGCCCAGCTCACGAAGACGCCGACGAGGATGGCCAGGACGGAAGAGATGATGAGGACCCGCATGGTATTCTGCTGTTTGGCCTTCAGTTCTTCTTGGGCTTGATCCACAAGAGCGGTTTCGAATTGAGACAGCTTTTCGGCATTCTCTATGGCGCCCAAAAGGTAAGGCCGTCCTTGGATGGCAGATTGCTTAGCCTGCTCAATCTCACCCTTTTTCATGTGGGCAGTGATGGTCTCGGTGTAGGTCTCGTAGGTCTTCGCGGCTGCCATAAGCTCTTTGGCCAAGGACTTGGCTTCTGCGGAAACCAGCAGCTTATCGAGTTGGTTCGAGCTCTTGGCCACCTCCTTCTTGGCGATGAGGTAGGGCTGGACCATGGCTTCTTCATTGAACAGGATGTATCCGCGCATGGAGGCGCTGTACTGGAGGATGTTGTACCGCAGATTCTCCGTCTCGAATTTGGCTACGACTACGCGTTGAATCAGGTCGTCATACTGCTGCTTGGTTTGGTTCAAGTTCATGTAACTGAAGCCGGTGACGATAAGTAGCAGGATAAGAATCATCGTGAAGCCGACAACCATCTGTTTGCGGAGCGTAAGATTGCGGATTCGATCCATGAAGTGTACCCCCAGTGATATGATGGTGTGCAGTTGGTTCTGTTCACAATTTCGACAAAAATCGACATAATCCTTCTTTTAAATAGAATAATTATAAATCGCTCTTCATATCACTGGATTGACGCCTGGAATGACGAATGCTTTTATCGTTGGAAGAGTGGATTGTTCGGGGAGAAGGGTAAGCCTTCACCTTTGCCGATACACAACGGTTTATTCTTTATCCTGGAGGAATATGGGGATTACGCTGGCGCCAAGAAATTCGTGATGCCTAATTGATCCGGGTAGTCTGGAGTTAATCTCAACTCAAACTAGTTAAAATAACAACAATGAAATGACCCGGCCTATGATATGGCTGGGTCATTTATTGTTAACATTTTTGAACTAACTTTTCCGATAGCTTAATGATACTGGTATTCAAGACAGACCGAATGTATCAAGTCATCTAAGGAACCAATCCTCTGTTCAACTGAATCTACATGATAAAAAGTACATGTATTTCCGATTTCGTTCAGTTCATTAGTCGAAGAGTATAAATAAATTCTCTTTCCTGCTCCCAGAGCTATTCCTAACTCGACATGACTCCCTTTGCCTGCTGGAAGCATGACAATTACAATATCTGCAGCTAAAACCCCTGAAACTTCCTCTTGGCCTATTTTACGAAGTTTAATGATGGAGTCTATATTCGAATGTGTTGTCCAGTCGTACGTATGTTGAAAACCACGTGCTTTCAAACTCTCAGCGACTTGACGCACGTTTTCTATGTTTTTGAGACTGGAAGCTATATAAAACTTCATTTCGTTCCCCCATTTCTCTTCAATACATAACGTCATATATTAACATATATTGGAAGTATCCTACCAACTTATGACTCTAAGTTCCGGCCATTTACTTGTCCATTTTGCAACCTTATTGTAGTAAATCTCCTCTGAGATTAAATGCTTATTTGCTCTGAGAGTAAGTGTAAATAAGTCATCCAAACCGAATGGGGCATAGACTTGCCAATTTCCGCTTGTATTGCGTACTCCTAGTGCGGTAGCAGAGGTCGGCCATGTGTCGATCGCTTGTTCAAGACTTAAATAGGGGCTGGTTTTAATACCGAACTTATTCTCATACCACAAGTGCACCCTTGCTTGATTTTTTACGTCTACTTTTATCTGGATATTGCCAAAGCAGTTTATAACCCTTTCTGTAACAGCCTTTTCAGCCTCATAACTCAAATTTTGATCATCAAAATATACAATATCGATATCATCAATTCCATAAGTCAAAGGACGATTCGTGAGGTAATTCCATACTGTCTGTGTTATGCAACCAGCACCCACATAATATTGATTAAGACCTAGTAGGCTTGCATTGCTAAAAACTTTACAGAGAAAATCACTTTCTTGAATCACTTCAACAAGTCTGCTTTCCATTATCTGTTTATCCTCCCCATCACACCGCAATTAAAATAGAATTAATCACAGCTATTTGAAGACATCTGCCCGTTACTTAAGCGAAGGCTGCCGGTTGGATCCGCGGCAGCCAGGGTGTTGGAATTAACAGGCCGTTCGGGCTATTGCTGCCCGTAATCTCGATTTTCATCATAATCCGACCAGCTACTACTGTTTCCTTTCGAGATACCATCCGCGTTCCATATCCTATCCACAATTGAGCCTATTTCAAGGAACACAGGATCGCTCTTTTTATCCTTAAGATAACCAAAATGTAGATCAATATGGAGATCGATACCTTCCCAGATCTGCAACAGGTTTTCATTAGCGAACCGCATAGCTATTGGCTCCGCCAGCAATGAACAACCCATTTCTCCTTGAACCAATTTCCCTATCAGGGATTCGTCATCGACATACATGATTTTTTGCGGAACCATATCCTGTTTCAGGAAGTAATCGATGGATTGTTTATAGAAGGGGCAACCCTGTGTTGTCCAAATCCACGGCTTCTCAGCAAAATACTTCAGGGACAGCCTCTTCTTCGGTGGTACATCCCAACTGTTGGGATAGACCACAACCATCTTGAAGGTATGGAGTTTGATGGAGTATACGGACGGATCTGCAACATTCCCATAATAAAAACCCGCGCTTATTTTCTCGCTCGTCAAACCTTGGGTGAAATCTTCACTTTTAATATCGATAAAATGCAATTCTACCTGCGGCAGGCATTCCGAAATAAACCTGATCAATTTCTCTATTTGAAGAAGCTGCTCGTTTGTATTTATACCGATCCGAATGGTGTCTGTATGTGCCTTCAAATCGCTCGCTTTAAGATAGAAATCATCTAGGGAGGTTAGTATTTTCTGAGCTTCCAACAACATCTTCGAACCTTTTTCTGTAATAATCATTCCTTTGGAAGTTCGATAAAAGAGAGGAAACCCAACTTCTTTCTCCAAGGCTTTGATGTGTGCGCTTGCAGCCGGCTGACTTGTGTTAAGATACGCTGCCGCTTCGGTCAAATTACCAGTTCGAGCAATTTCTATAAAGGTTTTCAATTGATACAGCTCCAATTATCTTAAACCTCCTCAAATGCATTTGCATGAAGCCTTCCGTTTTCCCAATGGGTCCGATCTGAACTTGAAATTGGACGGTTTTAAGCATGGTGAGCTATAGTAATCCCAGAATAATTATATAAGGAGTAACCATCATGTCTCTTTTCATTGCCATGTGTTTTTTTTCATTATCCATGTCGATCTCTCCAGGCCCAGTGAACATAACCATTCTTTCTTCTGGAGTCAATTATGGTTTTAAGCAGTCATTACCCTTCGTATCCGGTTCGACAATCGGGTTTACATTCTTGTTGACTACTGTTGGTTTAGGGATATCCAATCTCGTAGCGCAAGCCCCTATATTCTATGAATTGCTTAGATATATAGGGGCGGGATATATGAGTTATATTGGCTACAAGATTATGGTATCACATACAGAAATCGAGTTAAAAGAGGAACAACTGCCACGTTTTCGTCACGGTTTTCTTATGCAGTGGCTTAATCCCAAAGCTTGGATTGCATGTTTTTCCGGTGTGTCTGCCTTTGTATCGAATAGTTCCTATTCGCTGCTTCTTGTCTTTGTGTGCATTTATTTTCTCATTTGTTATTTTTCACTTGCCTCTTGGGCCCTTTTAGGATCGAAATTACAGTTTCTTATGAAAGTGAAGAACGGCATTAAGGTTTTTAACTTGATGATGGGCGGATCGTTGATTATTGTGGCAATTTTTCTTTTATTTTCGAATTATTGGGATTAAAAAGATCCGCTTGTGTTCTTACCCTGAATTCTCGAAGGTCTTGTCTCCCCATAACTTGACTCATTTGGCAATATGTAATTTTCTGCACTTCTATATCACTATCCTGCCCGTCAGCTTAGTGACGCTCACCTTTCTATTCTCAGACAAACATGTGGGCTTGCCCGCCGCGCGGGATTTTCGTAATCGCCTAGCTGGTTATTGCTCGGATTCCTCGCCCGTAAGCGCCCATACGAACGGCGGCGTGATGCCTCCCATGGCCTTCAGCATGGCCGGCGGGCCACCCTTCTTGTCCTCGTGAGGCTGCGGACGCGAACCCTTCAGCGTCTCCGCAACCGCATCGAACAGCTCCTCCGTGTCCTCGTCCGTTGCAGAGGCAGCGTCGTAGCCGGTCAGCTTGTCCTTCAAACCGGACAAAGCCTCCGCCAGCGGATCCTGCTCGTCCTCATCCGACTCCTCCAACGCTTCCAGCATGGATTGGAGGGTCGTGAGAACCGACTTCTCCTCCTCGGTGCTTATGGAGTCCTCCTCGTCCTCCTCCTCTTCCATGCCGTTCATCGGAGGCGGTCCTCCGGCTCCCCGCATGGGAGGCGGGCCCATCGGCCTCTGCGGCCGGGCATTATCCATGGAGGAGGTGACCTTATCGAACAGATCGGTGATCTCCTCCTCCGAGGAGGCGCTCAGGTCTACACCGGACAGCGTTTCCTTCATCGCAGTCAGGGCGGAGAATAGCGGATCCTGTACGTCCTCCGCTGATCCATCGCTAACGGCGGAATCCGTCCCCAGCTGGCTGAGCTGGGACTGCAGCTCCGTCAGGAAGGACTTCTTCTCGTCCACCGTAAGGTCCCCGCCTGTCTCTTCCGAAGCGGAAGCGGATGATGCTGCCGCCCCAACTCCTGCTGCGTTCTGCGCCGCCAGATAGGCCATGGCCTCCGGACTGATCTCAATGGAGTCCCCCGTATGGCGGTGTCTGCCGCCCGACTTTTCCGCTTCCGCTTGACCGGTGCCTTGGTTCGAGTCCTCTGTTTTACCGGCGCCTTGGCTTTGACTTAATGCATACCATGAATTCCCGCTGTGACGGGTATGGATGGATATCGACAATCTCATCGTCTCCCTTATTTCCCGCAGCCGCGTAACATAGCCCACACCCCTATAACGGCACCAAAGCTGTGTACAGGCTGAACGCCCGCTTAAGATTGGCTGAATTTTCCTTGCCGATGATAATAGCAGATTGGAAGAACCTCAATCGAACGGGGGAGCTTCCGACAGCATACAAAAAGACACCCTGCACAGGTGTCTTCTTCCATCGTCTTCATCCAGCGCAGACGCCGTTACAGACGCCCGCCATCCAGCCCGCTGCGGATCTCGATCAGCATCCTGACCAGCTCCTCCGGCTCCAGCAGCCGCTTGCCCTTATCCGCTTCGTGACGAATCTCCCGCATGAGCTCCATGCTGAGCTCCCGCTCCGGCCGGTAACCCTGCTCCCGCAGGATGTGAGCCACCGTCTTCCAGCCGGAGTGCTTGCCGACGACATACCGGTGCTCCGCTCCCACCTCCACCGGATCGAAGCTCTGGTAGGTCTCCCGGTTCTTCAGCATGCCATCCACATGAATGCCGGATTCGTGGGTGAAGACCATGGTGCCGACGATGGGCTTCGCAGGCGGAAGGGGCCGGCCCGCCGCCCGGCTGACTGTCTCGGCCAGCTCCTTGAACCGGATCGTATCCAGTGCGGTGCGCCCTCCGTACAGGTGGTGCCAAGCCATCGCCACCTCCTCCATGGCGGCATTGCCCGCGCGCTCTCCGATGCCGGTGACGGTGGTGCTGGCCCAGAGGGCTCCCGCCTCCATGGCGGCCAGCGTATTGGCGGTGGCCATGCCGAAATCGTTGTGGCAGTGGACCTCCAGCTCCACATCCTCCGGACACTCGCCCAGCAGGGAGCGCATCCGCTCCCGCATGGTAACCGGCTGGAGCATCGATACCGTATCCGCGTAGCGGAAGCGGCGGATTCCATCGCTGTGGAGCATGAGCACCAGCTCCATCAGGAACGGGGTATAAGCCCGTGAAGCATCCTCGAACCCGACGGAGATCCCTAGGTCGAATCGTTGGGCATAGGCGACGGCCCGGCGGATCATCCCGACGATCTCCTGGCGCCCCATATGCAGCTTGGCCTTCATCTGCAGATCTGAGGTGGGGATCGTCAGATGCACCCACTCGGCGCCCGTCTCCCGCGAGGCGTCGATATCCTCCTTCAGCGCCCGGTTCCAGGTGGAGACCCGGATCGGCAGCCCCATCTCCACGATGGAGCGGATCACCTCCCGCTCCTCCGCTCCCATGGCGGGGATGCCGATCTCCGCCTGCTCCACCCCTGCCAGCGAGAGCTGCCGCACGATCTCCCGCTTCTCCTCCGGAGTGAAGACCACCCCCGCCGCTTGTTCTCCATCCCGCAGAGTCGTATCACAGAATTTGATCGGTTTCATAGAGGATCTTCCTTTCTCCGGCATATTCATCCATTCCAAGCCTTCTTCCTTGCTTTCTGTTTCCACCGCGCTTCCCTCGCCGCTTCCATCCACTTATCCCTATGCTCTACTCTCTATAAGCCCCAGACCTTAGCCTGCGCCGCAGGTCGACTTGCATGCCGCACAGGCGGAGGTGCTAAGGCACCCGGCCGCCCATGACCCGATGGAACTGCTCTGGGCCGGCGCCTCTTGCGCATCCACATCCCGGAGAGCCCGCTCCAGCGCCCATCGCACCGCACTCCCGCATTCCTCCGGCGTGGACTCCTCCGTCACCCGCCCTTCCAGCTCCACCGCCTCCAGATAGAAGCGGAACCGGAGCATCAGGGGAATCCGTTTGCCCTCCAGACGCTTCGGTTCGTAAGCCACCCCGTAATGCTCCAGGAATTGCTCGGCGCTAGCCAAGCCCGACGGCAGCTTGATATAATCCGCCATGATTTCTCCTCCTCTCTTCACAAGCCGGACACAGCGGGATATCCCGCAGCGACACGCTGATCGACGACAGGCTGAGCGTATCCAGCCGCACCATGCGGCCGGCCGTCACTGGTCCGATGCCGGTGATCCACTTCACCGCTTCCAGAGCCGCCATGCAGCCGGCCAGCCCCGAGGTGGCGCCTAGTACCGGGAAGCCCAACGGCTCCCAGCCCGCATCCCGGTCCGGGTATAAGCACTCGAGGCAGGGGGTCTCTCCGGGCAGCGTCACCGTCAGCGATACCTCGAAGCCATACATGGCCGCCTCGATCATCGGCTTGCCGACCTCACGGCACAGCCGGTTGAGCGCATACCGCTCGGGAAAATCATACCGGGCGTCGATGACGATATCCGCCGCCTCCACCCAAGCTCCGGATCGCTCCAGGGTGATCCGTTCCGGATAAGCCTCCACCTTAAGCTCCGGGGCGATCTTCTTCAGGCTCTCCACCGCGCAGGGGATCCGCTCCTCTCCGATCCGTTCCGCATCCATCAGAATCTGGCGGTTCAGGTCCGGCGGAGCGATGATCCCTTCATGGGCCAGAATCAGCTTGCCGACCCCCGCCGCCGCCAGATAGAGGGCCGCCGTTCCGCCGAGCCCGCCGATGCCCGCCACCATCACCGTGGCGTTCTTCAGCTTCTCCTGTCCTTCCGCCCCCAGCAGCTTCAGCTGCCGGGCATACCGGCCCCAATCCTCCGCCATGCCGATCCCCCCACATTATACTTCCGCCCTCGCCATGTCCGGGTAACGCTCCAGCCATTCTATAGACCCGGTTATGAGCCGGCTGGCTTCACGCTCCACATCCTCCATGGCGGAAAATCCGAATTGCCCCTGCCGCCAAGCCTGGGCCGCCAACACCAGCCGGCCGCTGTAAACAACGGCCCGGCCGAAGCCCTCCGCATCCATCTCCACGATGCTGCAGGTAGGCACTCCCGTCCGCATGTCGATGGCCATGGCGACGGCCTTGAAGAACACCTCCGCCTGCCGGCGGATGGAAGCGGAGTCGGTGCCGCACAAGGTGCTGCCGCCCCGAACCGATTCCTTGTCCAGGAGAAAATGCTTCTTCAGCTTCTCCTCCTTGGTCTTGCGTCCCAGCAGCCCGTAGCGGTCGTGGGCATCCAATATGCTCAGCACGCACCTCTCGAAGGGCAGCGGATTGTGCCTGCGAAAGGGCATAATCTTATCCGCAGCTCCGGTTCCCACCGCGTTCCCGGCGGCCGCCACAGCATCTCCCGTATCCCCGATCATCCTGCATCCGCCTCCTCCGGCTTCCGCATGGCTTTGGCCAGCCACAAGGGAGGCTTGTGCTTCAGCATCTCCTGAAGCCGGGCCAGCTGGCCGAGAATCTCCGTGCCCTCCTCCACCTTAAGCGGCATGACGCCGGCACGGGTCACCTTGGCCGCCGCCGTCGGTCCGATCTGACAGAGAAAAACCAGCGTGCAGTCCTTGACGGCCTCCACCCGCTTCTCAATCTTATCGGATTCGATCTGATCCGCCTTGTCGGCGATGCTGCGAGCCGTGAGCCAGCGATATCCTTCCGCGTCCAGCTCGAAGACCGAAAAACAGCCGCACCGTCCGAAATGGGCGTCCACATGCTTCCCGTCCTCTGTTGCAAATGCTACCTTCATGCAAATTTCCTCCTCTCGCCGGCCAACAGGATGTTGCCCATGCCATTGATCCATTCCGTGGTGCCTCTATAGCCGATTCCGACCGCAAGCGAAGAGCCGAAGCGGTCGAACACCGGAAAACCGCACGGGTAGAACGGCACTCCCAGCCGTTCCGCCCCCTGCTCGCCATGGGAGCTGCCGATCCAGACGTCGGCCCCGTTCTTCTCCGACAGCTCCTCGAGATCGCCCCAATCGCCGATCCACACCTGCTCCTCCATCCGGTCGAACACCGGGGACGGAGCGGAGGAAACCAGCGCCGCAGGCAACGCGCCCATCTCACGCAGCCAGCCGGCTACGCTGTACAGGTGGTCCGGCTCCAGCGCCACCGCCGCTTTTTTGCCGCCGAAGACGAAGTGGGCATCCAGCATGCTGTCCAGGAGAAACTCCCGCTGCCAGCGGTACCTGACCGGTACCTCCTGCCGGCTCCGAGCCGCCAGATACGCGAAGAGCTGATCCGATGCCTGGAGACCCAAGAGGGAGGGGAACACCTTATAGGGAATACCCGCCTGCTGCTCCAGCAGCTTCGCGGCCGGCACCATGCTCTCCCCGACCGCGAGAGTGGATTCGGCTGTCAGCACATGCCGCGCGTAATCCAAGGGCAATCCCCCCCGCGTAAGCGGCGTATGCCCCGTAAGCAGATGTCCGGATAGAGAGGTGGACAAATCCGGGAGGACGATGACCTCGAACCCGAAGGAGGAGACGATCTCCTTCAGCTCCATCACGTCGCCGGGGGTCAGGTGGGAGCCTGCCAGCAGATTGATCCGGTTCTTGCTCTTCTTGCGGGTCCGCTCGTCCCGCCCCAGCTCCAGAATGCCTTGAATCACCGCTTCGGTCGTCTTGGCGTACCCCGACTCCAGCGATCCCCGGAAATCCGGAAGGGACACTCCCACCAAGAGCGTGTCCTTCAAGGCCTTCTCCTTCCGGTAAGCCCGGAGCTCTCCCTCGATGTCCTCCCCGGACACTTCGGTCAGGGCGGTGCTCAGGACTCCGATGAAGGAGGGCTTGTGCTTTTCGAGGATCGTGTCGAGCCCTTCGCGCAGGCACTGCCCGCCTCCGAAGATGACGTTGAACTCGTGCAGGGCCGTGGTCTGGGAAGCGATCGGCTCCCGGAAGTGGCGCGTCATCAGCGCCTTGATAAAAGCCGAACAGCCCTGCGCTCCGTGAAGGAGCGGCATGGCCCGGTAGAATCCCTGCAGCGCGAGAACGCCGCCTAACGGCTGTCCCGTCTTCATAGGGTTGATCGATACGGCTTTGGCTTCAGCCTTCCATCCCATACGCTTCCCCTCCTTGCCATGGCGCCGGCTTCTGGACCAGTCTCCACACCGGACTCTCGAGGGCCGCGGCCAAATCCCTTGCCAGCCTCTTCATCCCCTCGTATCCGGCGTAGGCCGTATGGCGTTCCTGGTTAATATCGAGAAACGGAATCTGCTCCTTCAGGGAGGTGTACATGTTCCGCCCGCCTGCGATGATGATGTCGGCCTTGCGATCCCGGACCACCTTCAGAATCTTGGCGGCTCCGCCTTCGGAGATGAGCTCTGCCTCCATGCCCACCCGCTCCTTGATGCGGGAGATGTCCTCATCGGTGCTCTTGTTCGTGCCTACGCCGACCACCTTGATCCCCAGCTCCTGGAGCGCGCTGATGACGGACCAGCTCTTCACTCCGCCGGTATAGAGCACCGCCCGCTTGCCCCGCAGCACCTTCTTGTAGGGGGCCAGCTCCCGGTGAAGCTGCTCCTCCTCCTTGCGGATCAGCTGCTGTACCCGGTCCTCCAGCTCCCGGTCCTGCAGATAGTAGGCGATCTGGCGCAGAGAGAATCCGGTCTCGCGGGCACCGTAGAACGATCCCTCCACATAGGGGATTCCGTAACGTTCCTTCATCTTGCGCCCAAGCGTGATCAGAGCCCGGCTGCACACCACCAGATTCAGCTTGGCCCGGTGGGCATGCCGGATAGTCTCGAACCGCCCGTCCCCCGTAATGCGGGACAGCACGCGGATGCCGACTCTTAAGAGAAGCTCCTCGATGTCCCACTGCTCTCCGGCGATATTGTATTCGCCGATCAGATTGATGTCGCGGGACGTCAGGGTCGAGGGGTCCGGCTCCGCCGTACCGATGACATGGGTGAACAGAGCGTCCCCTGCCAGCCGGTTGCCCCGATTCTTGCTGCCGGCGAAGCCCGGGCTGTGAACCGGAATAACGGGAATGCCCCAGTACCGGGACGCCTCTGCGCAGACGCTGTCCAGATCCTCGCCGGTCAGAGCGGTGACGCAGGTGGAGTAGACGAAGACGGCCGGCGGGTTCAGCCGTTCCATCACCCGGGCGATGGCAGCCCTGAGCTTGCTCTCCCCGCCCATGATGATATCCTGCTCTGTCAGATCCGTATTCAGCCCGTAACGGGACAAGGAAGGCCCGGAGGAGAGACTCCCCCGGCCTTCCCAGCTATTCCCGACGCAGCCTGCGGGACCATGCACCAGATGGGCTGCGTCCGCGATGGGCAGGAGGGTGATTTGGGCGCCGTCAAAAGCGCAGCCTCCGGCTGAATCGCCCGGCTTCGGCTTCGGACATCCTTTTTTGTCCGGCGTGCTGTGATCACAATCCGGTTCAGGGCTCCATTTCTTCATTGCGCTTGCCACGGCCATCCCCTCCTAAACAAAATTCCCGCCAAAGTGACCTCTGATCTCTAATGCCGATTCCAATCCCTTTGGCGGTGCCCTCCATTGCATGGTCGAGTGTCTTATCTTACAAAGTCGAAGCTGTGCGGCTCGGTGGTGTCGTCCAGCTGCTGCAGCAGCGTGTTGACCACCTGGGTCAGCACCTGAAGCGCTCCCTTGTAGCCGATGATCGGGAAGCGGTGCAGATGGTGCCGGTCGAAGATCGGGAAGCCGATCCGGACCAGCGGGATGCCTGCGGCCTTGCAGTTCTGCTTCAGATGGGTGCTGCCGATGGCGAAATCCACCGGATCCGTGAAGAGCAGGGACCGCAGGTGCCACAGGTCATGGTTGATGTAGACCTTGGCGTCGAGACCGTGCGGGGAGGCCTTCAGGAGGGAATAGGCTTCCTCCTCGAACTCCTTGTCGCCGTTGGAGCAGATGATATGCACCGGCTCCAGGCCAACCTCCAGGCAGAAGGAGATCAAGCCGAGGAGAAGGTCCGGATCGCCGACCAGGGCGACGCGCTTATTGTGCAGGTACGGATGGGAATCCGTATAGGCGTCCACCACCTTGGCTCTCTCGGTGATCAGCTCCTGAGGCACCGGCAGGCCGGTCACGCGGCTGATCTCCTTCAGCAGCTTGTCAGTGGCGGTAATGCCGACCGGCGAGTAGACGGCCGTCGTCTCCTGCTTCCACTTGTCCTTGATGTAGCTTAAGGTCTTCTTGGTGGAATACTTCTGCAGGGCGATGGTGGCGTCCGCTCCGGGAGCAGCCGCTACGTCGGCCATCTTGGTTCCGCCGTAATAATATTGGTAGTTGCCGTCCGCCGGCGAATTCAGGTTCTCGCTGTAGTCGCTGAGCACGGTATGCTCCACCCCGAAGAGGTCCAGAATCCGCTTGATCTCATCGAAGTTGGCGGTATAGGTGTCGAAGCCGTTGATGACGTTGATTTTATTGTTCTTCGGTGCTTCGGTAGGCACGGCGCCATTACGCTCGGACAGGTAGGACAGAATGCCCTTCATGGCGGCGTCGTAGCCGGTCAGGTGGGAGCCGACGAAGCTCGGGGTGTTGCAATACGGAACCGGGAAATCCTCCGGAATGGCCCCTTGCTTGCGGGCATTGTCGATGAAGGCGTTCAGGTCGTCACCGATAACCTCCGCCATGCACGTGGTGCTGACGGCGATCATCTCCGGCTTGTAGAGCGCCAGAGCGTTCTGCAGGCCCTCGATCAGGTTGTTCATCCCGCCGAATACGGCGCCGTCCTCGGTCATTGAGGAGGAGACAGCCGGCACAGGCTCCTTGAAGTGGCGGGCCAGATGGCTGCGGAAGTAAGCGATGCAGCCTTGGGAGCCGTGTGAGAAGGGCAGCGTCTTCTCGAAGCCGAGCTGGGCCAGCACGGCGCCGAGGGGCTGGCAGGCCCGGGCCGGGTTGATAACCAGGTCCTTCCGGGCGAAGTTCTTCTCCTTGTACTCCTCGGTCTTCATATATTCTTCTTGTTCCTGGGCCACGTCGCGGGAACAAGCATTTTCGAACAGTCTCTTGCGCTCCACCATATCCAGGTAAGGCTGGGTTTCAAACAAGGTATTGTGGTCTTTGATATCGATCTTGGGCGTGTTGGCCATTGGGTGTTCCCCCCTCATAATGTGTTGGCGTTCCGTCATCCTTAGAAAGGAGCCTTGATGAGATTCCAGGTCGGGCTGTTGATGGCCATATCCATGTCGCGAGCGAACACTTTGAAGCCATCGTAGCCGTGGTATGGACCGCTGTAATCCCAGGAGTGCATCTGACGGAAGGGGATCCCCATTTTGGTGTACACGTACTTCTCCTTGATGCCGGCGCCGACAAGATCCGTACCCAGCTTCTCGGCCAGATGCTCCAGCTCGTAAGAGGTCGGGTCGTCATAGATGATCGTGCCTTCCTTCACTTCCTTCACCATGCGCTGATAGTCATCCTTGTGGCCGAACTCATAGCCGGTGCTGATGACCTCCATGCCCAGATCCTCGTAGGCTCCGATGGTGTGTCCGGCACGCAGGCCGCCGACCATCAGCATGACCTTCTTGCCCGCAAGCTTCGGGCGGTACTTGGCGATAACCTCGTCCGCTTCCGCCTGGTATTGGGCGATGACGCGCTCGGCGTTGGCCTGGATGGTCTCGTCGAAACGGGCGGCGATGGCGCGCAGGCTCTCGGCGATCTTGGTGGGGCCGAAGAAGTTGTATTCCATCCACGGAATGCCGTAGCGCTCTTCCATGGTGGTACAGATGTAGTTCATGGAGCGGTAGCAGTGCAGAATATTCAGCTTCGCCTTATGCGAGATGGACAGCTCGTTCATCGTGCCGTCCCCCGCCCATTGGCCGATGACACGGAGGCCGATCTCCTCCAGAATCTTGCGGGAGGCCCAGGTATCGCCGCCGATATTGTACTCGCCGATCATGTTGATGTCGTACGGAGTGGTATCTTCAAATTCGCCCTTGCCCAGCAGGTGGTCGCGGACCGCATCGTTGGCGATATGGTGGCCCAAGGATTGGCTGACACCGCGGAAGCCTTCGCAGCGTACGGGTATAACCGGCAGCTCCAGCTCCTTGGTCATCTTCTTGCCGACGGCTTCGATATCGTCCCCGATCAGACCGACCGGACACTCGGACTGGACCGAGATGCCCTTGGCCAACGGGAACACTTCCTTGATCTCCCGGCAGATGTTCTCCAGCTTCTTGTCACCGCCGAAGACGATGTCCTTCTCCACGAAATCGCTCGTCACCTGTAGCACGCCGAATGCATCCACACCCTGGGTGCCCGTGGCATAGTTCCGGCGGGTGCCCCAGCTGTACTGGCCGCAGCCGACAGGACCATGGCTGATGTGGACCGCATCCTTGATCGGGCCCCATACGACGCCCTTGGAGCCGGCGAAGGAGCATCCGCGTGCGGTCATCACGCCGGGACGGGTCTTGATGTTGGATTTGACGGAGCATTTGCCGGTTTCGATGACCGCCTCGTCCGCCACCTCATAATGCTTGGCGCGTTCTTTCCTGGTTTTGTCCGGATAAACCTCCAGCATCTCGTCGATGATTTTCTTCGTTGCTTCCATATTCAGCTTTTCAATGCTTGCGCTCATTCGTACGCCTCCTCTCTAATCTGGGGGAATCCGGAAAGAGAGCCGCATCCGTTCCCGGCTGCAGCTCCTACCGGCTCCGGTGCAGGGTTTACTTGGCTGCCGCTTCTTTGGCCTCCAGCTTCTTCAGGGCGGTTTCGTCGTCCTCGATGACGCCGTATTCCATCAGAAGGTCTTCCAGCTCATCCATTTCGATCGGAGTCGGGATGGTCATCATATCGTTGTAGAGAATGTTCTCCGCCAGCTTCTTGTACTCGGCGGCTTGGGCGTGGTCCGGATTGTATTGGGTCACGGTCATCTTGCGGAGCTCGGCGTGCTGCACCACGTTGTTGCGCGGTACGAAGTGGATCATCTGGGTGTTCAGACGGCGGGCCAGCTCCATGATGAGCTCATCCTCGCGGTCGGTGTTCCGGCTGTTACAGATCAGGCCGCCCAGCCGGACGCCGCCGCTGCTTGCATATTTCAGAATACCCCGGGCGATATTGTTGGCGGCGTACATAGCCATCATCTCGCCGGAACACACGATGTAGATTTCTTGGGCTTTGTTCTCCCGGATCGGCATCGCGAAGCCGCCGCATACGACGTCGCCGAGTACGTCATACGATACGAAGTCCAAGCCTTCGTAAGCGCCTTGCTCCTCCAGGAAGTTGATGGAGGTGATAATACCGCGTCCTGCGCAGCCTACGCCCGGTTCCGGACCGCCGGATTCCACACATTGGATGCCGCCGAAGCCGGTAGCCACCACGTCCTCCAGCTCCAGATCCTCTACCGTTCCGCGCTCTGCCGCCAAGTGCAGAACCGTTTGTTGTGCCTTGGTGTTCAAGACGAGACGGGTGGAATCCGCCTTCGGGTCACAGCCTACGATCATAATCTTCTGGCCGAAAGAGGTGGCCAATTGCGCCAGCGTGTTCTGCGAAGTGGTCGATTTGCCGATTCCGCCCTTACCGTAAAATGCGATTTGTCTCAGTTTCCCCATGAGATTCATCCTCCAATTTGTCTGAATTTTCAGATTATTTTAATTATAAAAAGGGATTGGTTATTGTTTAGGCACCGCTTATGGCACAGCCGGTAAAATAGTGCTGATATCTTGCGCTCTCGATCAACAGCTCTTCAATATCGCCTTTGCGGGTCAGGGTGACGATCCCCTTCTCCTTCAGCAGCCGCATCGGGGATTCTCCAATCCCGGAGCACAGAAGCACCTTGCAGTCGGACAGCATCTCCGACGTTTCCTCCAGGATCACGCTCTTGCCTCCCGGCGTTCCGCATTGTGCCGTCCCGTTGCAGTAGGCCTGCACCTTGCGGACTCCCAAGAGCCTGGTCGACTTGCCGGTCACCTCGTACACCAGAAATTCCTTGGCGTGCCCGAAGTGAACGTTCACTTTGCCGCCTCCCCGGGTCGCTACGGCGATCCTTATGGCCGAGCCTCCGGCCGCAGGAGAAGATGATCCCGCCTTCACCTTGCGCTTCGCCTCCATGGCGGCATCCAGCTCCTTCAGCTTCTTCTCCCGCTGCTCCATGGTGAAGATCCTCTTCACCGGCCCTTCGGGAACCTTGCCTTTGTCCGCCACGCTGGTGTCCTCTCCCAGAAGTCCCACCGCGTCCGCCCGGCACTGCCGGCAGTGCCGCATGACCGGAAGCAGCCTGGAGCTGGCTTCCTGCGCCTTCAGGACCATGGAAGGCTTCGGCTCCTTGACGCCTTCCTTCTCGTAGGGGCTGCCCGGCGACAGGATCAGCGGCATGATGTTGTGGGTGAATGCGCCCAGCTCCTTCACCCGGGCCGTCACCTCTTCCAGGTGGCAGTCGTTGACCCCGGGGATCAGCACCGAGTTCACCTTGATGGCAATCCCTCTCTCCGCCATCATGCGGATGCCCTTCAGCTGACGTTCCAGAAGCAGCTCCGACGCCTCCAGCCCCCGGTATACCTTGCCGCCGTCCGCCACCCAGCCGTAGATCTTCTCGCCGATCCGGGGATCCACGGCATTCACGGTGACCGTCACATGCCGGATGGAGAGCTCGGCGATCCGGTCTGCGAATTCCGCCAGCCGAAGGCCGTTGGTGCTCAAGCAGAGGTGGAGTCCGGGAACCTTGCCGTTCAAGAGACGGAAGGTTTCGAAGGTTGCTTCCGGATTCGCCAGCGGATCGCCCGGCCCCGCCACGCCGATTACGGTAAGCTGCGGCAAGGTCTGGAGGGTCGTCTCCACCTTGCGGACCGCTTCTTCGGGGCTCAGCACCTTGCTTACGACTCCGGGCCGGCTCTCGCTCACGCAATCGTACTTGCGGTTACAGTAGTTGCAGCGGATGTTGCAGCCGGGTGCCACAGCCACGTGCATTCTTGCGAAGAAGTGGTGGGCATCTTCGTCATAGCAGGGATGTCTGGAATGGTTCGGTTCCATTCAACCACCTCCTTGTGTTATGTTTCATCACATATCTGTGCTGCCCTTGCTTTGTTAGACCCATATTACTCCTGATCCGCCTGGAAGGTCAACGCTTTTACCTATCAAAACCAGCATTGTAAACATTCTGACACATCTAATGTCATGTTATATTACATATAAGTGACGTAAATCGTTTTCAAATTTGTTCTGAAACGCATACAACTTTTCGCTTGATTGGTTAGGAATCATTCTCAATGCGGATTGGATTCGTGCCCGGCCGTCCGGATTTGGATTATGGACCCGCGGACCTTATAATGCGGATAGGATAAGGATACGGAGGGTTGAGACGTGGCTAGATTGCAGAGAGACTTCTTCGAAAGAGATACGGTGGAGGTGGCGCAGGCTCTGATCGGCTGCAAGCTGATCCGGCGTCAGGATGGGATAGAGGCCGAGGCGGTGATTGTGGAGACGGAGGCTTACAAGGGAAGCGGCGATCCGGCCAGCCATGCGGCAAGGGGCGTCACCCCCCGCAACCGGCTGATGTTCGGTCCACCGGGCATTCTTTATGTCTACTTTTCCTACGGGATGCACCATTGCATGAACATCGTCACGGAACCGGACGGCGTGCCCGGCGCGGTGCTGCTGCGGGCTGCCGTACCCGTGTCGGGGCTGGAATGGATCCGCTCCAATCGACCTCGCATTCCGGAGGCCCGCCTGATGGACGGTCCCGGCAAGCTGACCCAGGCACTGGCTGTGGATTTGGCCTTGAACGGCTTCGATGTGTGTGATCCCTCCCGCACGGAGCTGCGGCTGGAGGCGGGAGAAGCGCTGCCCTTCCAAGCCACAACCCGCATCGGCATCAGCAAGGGCAAGGAGCTGCCCTGGCGTTTCGCAGCGGCCCCCGGCCGCACTATGCCCCCATCACCCGGCTTCCGCTGAACAGAAGCATGAACGGTTCAGGCTCTACCGGACGGCTGATATAGTACCCCTGAATCTCATCGCAGCCCAGCTCCAGCAAG
The DNA here is from genome assembly GCF_051594765.1 of Oryzibacillus soli. NCBI lineage: Bacteria > Bacillati > Bacillota > Bacilli > Caryophanales > Paenibacillaceae > Oryzibacillus > Oryzibacillus soli. Next base: position 137,860 of record NZ_JBPPGJ010000008.1, on the reverse strand, counting down.
CTCTCCCATTGGAGGCCCTCTTCCACGCCCTCCGCGATCACCCGCTTGCCCAAGCCATGGGACAAGGCGATGACGCTCTGCACGATGGTCCGGTCCCGGGTCACGTGCAGCATATCCTTAACGAAGGTCCGGTCGATCTTGATCAGATCGGCGTCCAGCTTGCGGAGCAGCGACAAGGAGGAGTATTCCATACCGAAGTCGTCGATGGCCAGGCCGACTCCCAGCTCCGCCATCTCCCGGCTGAGCCGGGAGGAATCCCTTTCGCTTCGCATGGCGGCCGTCTCCGTAATTTCGAGACACAGCCTTCCCGGAGCCAGCCGGGTCTCCTCCAGCATCCGCTTCAGCCGGTCGGTAAACTGAAGGTCCGAGATCTGGCTGGCGGACAGATTGATGGACAGCCGGATCGGAGGAAGCCCCTGCTCCTCCCATTGCTGCAATTGCCGGCAGGCCGTCTCCAGCACCCAATAGCCGATCGTCCGAATAGCCCCCGAGCGCTCCGCCAAGGGGATGAACTCCACCGGAGGCACCAACCCCCGCTCGGGATGCTGCCACCGGATCAGCGCCTCGGCGCCGACGATCTGGCCCGTCCGGATGTCCACCTGCGGCTGGTAATGAAGCCGGAACTCCTGATTCCGTAGAGCCTCCTCCACCGCCGAATCGAACCGGCGCATAGCTTCCCGCTCCTTCGCGGGGACCGCCCAGTCGGCCATCTCTACCAGAACTGCATATTGGCTTCTGCCCTTCGGATGGGGCATCCATTCCGACTTCGCCACCACCCTCTTCTTCCTTGGCCCTGCCAGGATCTCGAAGCAGCCCTGGAGAAGCGGCGTCCCTGCTTCATCCTCCGGCCAATCTGCCGATCGGCCCCATTCGCCTACAGGGGCCACCAGATCGCGGATGGACCGGGACACCAGCCCGTCTGCCGGCAATTCGAAGAGCTTCTCCGCCTCGGGGTTGGCCTCCGCAATTTCTCCCTCCTGATCCAATAAGAGAATCGAAACCGGTGCATGATCATACAAAAAGCGGTATTTCGCCTCAACAGAAACTTGGGGACGGTTCATTTCCATGCTCACCCTTCTTGTGTCTTCGTTCTTGTGTATCTACATGACTCATCCATCGTTAGGCCACATACTCGGTGAGGATTGTCCAGTTGCGGCCGGCCTTCTTCGCCGAATACAGGGTGTAGATCCGCTGAAGCAGACCGTCCCTGATCTCCTTCTGCAGCGATTCCTGCTCGTAAGCCGCGGAGAGCAGGAAGATCTAACCCGCTCCAAGTGTATGCGCTTCCCAAATCACGACATGCCGCTTCCCTGCGAATCCGGATCCGCCATGCTGTCCGTCAGCCTGTACAGCGGGCGGTCATGAGTCTTAAGACCCAAAGAGCGAACCTCCTCGTTGCCAATCCAGCACCGGCTCCAGGCACAAAAAAAAGAAACCTTGCTCTAAGGTTTCCTCCATCCTTAAAGCGGCAACTGGCTGGCATGCGGTCATCCCTGACCGTGAAGCCCCTGTAGCTTTGCGTCCCTTGCTTTCACAAGGTTTGCCTTGAACGTCTTTGCATAATATTCACATTTTATATAGTTCTTTTATACCATATCTGTCGAATTATGTCCACCGTTTTTTTACAGCTTCTCCTAGAGTTCCTTTTTTTCGGATTTAGCTGGTCCCATGGTTTCTCCCGGTACAAAGGGTCCGAGCAGCCGTACATGCTCGTAAGGAGACAACGGATTCGCCAGTCTGCGGAGCATCAGCTCCGCCGCCCGTTCCCCCGATTCGTCGATGAGCAGCACCGGTCGGGACAGCCCGGGCCGGTGCAGGACTTCCCAATCCTCAATCCCCACCACAGAGAGCTCCTCCGGAACGGACAGCCCCAAGGCCGCCGCAGCTCCAAAAATCCACTCCGCTTCGCCGCTGACTCCACCGATCACCGCCGTATATCTGCCGCTGGCAAGCCTCGTCTTCAGCCGCCCCATCCAGCGTCCCCTGTCCTCCGTCCCTTCCGTCAGATGTTCGCCGGGGTTCAGAGACAGCCCCAGACGGGCGGAGGCATTCAAGAAGGCCTCCCACCGGAGACGGAACCCGCGGAACTTCACGGTATCCCCCGCATACAGGATGCTCCGGTGCCCCTGCTTGTATAAGGCATCCACACTGATGTGAACGGCGTGCTGAACATCCCAGATCACGCTGTCCACCGCCGCTTCGACCGGCGGATAATTAATAATCACTACGGGTACGGACAGCTTCAAGAACGCCGTCTCCACCCACTCCGGGATAGCCGGGCCCAGGAACAGACCGTCCATATGCAGGAGGCCCGCACGCTCCGCCCATTCCAGCAGCTCCTCCTCCCTTCGGCACCAGCCGGGGAACAGCAGGTTCTGGGCGGCATGGCCCAGCTCATGGAGCCTGCGCTCCAGTCCCTCGGACTGCAGCCGGAACAGCCGGCTGTCATTCATGATGAGCAGCGCGAACCGCCGCGGCTTGCCTGAAGCCATCGGAATTCGTTCCGCGGCCAGCCCGTCCGACAGCGCCTTGGACCAATAACCCAGACTCCTCGCCGTACGGAACACCTCCCGCCGAGTGGACTCCGACATGCCCGGCAGTCCCCGCAGCGCCTTCGATACCGTATGGACCGTCAGCCCCAGCTCGTCCGCAATGGTCTTCAGTGTGATCTCCTTCTTGAGCGGCATCCGTTCCCTCCACCTTTCCTCCCCTTATTTTATCAAAAGAAACGGCAAAAAGGACCTCCCAAGGGAGGTCCCTGTCTATGATTTTGCCGGCAGTACAGGAGCTTTGCCGCCCGGCGGCTTGTCCTTTTCTGCAATCTCCAGCCCCAGCTTGCGGGCCACAATACCGGTGGTGCTGGCTTGGATCAGAATCGTCAGGAGTACGGCCATAAACGTGACTGAAGCGATCACATCCGCGTGCTGGATGCCCGTGCCTGCTATCATGCCGGACAATGCGGCGGGAATGACCCCGGTTTCCCGGACCCAGAACATGAAGACCAGCTCATTGCGCCTCCACTTGGCTTTGCGGTCGGGCAGGGCACAGAGAAGGACCGTGATGGGCCGGGCCACCAGCATGAAGATCAGAATAACCGCCACGCTCGGCAGCAGGTACTCATAGATGACGCCGAAGTCGACCTGGCTGCCCAACAGGATGAAGATCAGCATCCGCATAATGACCGTGACGTTCTCCGCCACATGCTCCATCTCGTGATGCTTGTCGGTCATATCCAGCTTGAACAGCTTGGCGTTGCCCCAGATGAGCCCCGCCACGAAGGTGGCCATAAAGCCGCTTACGTGGAGTATGTCCCCAAGCAGATAGGCGCCAAGCGAGGTCATCAGCATGGCGATGGCCGCATAGTCCTTCAGCTCCCCGAACCGGGAGTGGCCCACCAGATAGGAGACGCCAAAACCGACGGCCGCCCCCACCGCTACGCCACCCAGCGCCGTCTTCAGGAAATCGAGGACGCCGGAGGCCAGGGTCACCTCCGAGGTGCCGATAATAACGGCCAGGATCGAGAAGGTCAGGATGGAACCGGTGGCATCATTGAAGGCCGATTCGCTCTCTACCGTCTCCCGGACCTTCGGAAGAATCTTTACCTGCTTGAAGACCGGGATCAGGGTAGCCGGATCTGTGGAGGAGATGACGGCTCCCAGGAGCATGGCATAGGACCAGCCCAGGTCCAGCAGGAAGTGAGCCGCAACGGCAACCAGTCCGCCTGTAATCAGCACGCCGGGAACCGACAGCATGGCCACGGTGAACCATACCTTCTTCAGGCCCGTCAGCCTGATGTTGCGGCCGCCGTCGAAGAGAATGAGCGCGGCGCCTCCGGTCAGAATCAATTGATTGACAATGGAGGTGCTGGGCTCCACGATCCAGTGCAGTCCCTGGCCGGCCAGGATGCCGGTCAGGAGGAACAAGGCCACGTCAGGCAGCTTCAGCCACCGGGACAGACGTCCTACCACCATGCCCAGTCCGCAAACAAAAACGATCAGATAAAAAATATGATGTATGATCTCCGTACTGGCGCTTTCCATACGGATGCCTCCTCATGCTCCAGACATGGCCGTCAATTGACGGCGTTCTCGAACTTCTCGATCTGGTCATTGGTCCCGATCACCACCATGATATCCTTCTCATCCACGGTATCCTCTGCCGTCGGGGCGATGATAACCCCGTTGCACTTGTTGATGGCGACCACGCTGCAGCCGAAGCGGGCCCGCGTATTCAGGTCCTTCAGGCTGCTGCCGGAGATCTTCTTCGAGACGGACAGCTCCGCAATGGTGTAGTCATTGGACAGCTCGATATAGTCCAAGAGACTGGGCGACGCCAGCTGGTGGGCGACACGGACGCCCATGTCCCGCTCCGGGAAGATGACGCGGTCCACGCCGATCTTCTCCAGCACCTTGCCGTGAAGATCGGACATGGCCTTGGCCACCACCTTCTTCACGCCCAGCTCCTTGCACAGGATGGCCGCCAGGATGCTGGCCTGGATATCATCCCCGATGGCGATGACCACGCAGTCGAAGTTCCGGATGCCCAAGGACTTCAGCACCTCTTCGTCATTGCATTCGGCCAGGACCGTATGGGTCAGCTCGCCGCTTAGATCATCCACATTGGCCTCCCGCCGGTCGATGCCCAGCACCTCGTATCCCAGCTTCATGAGTTCCTTCGCCAGGCTGGAACCGAACCGGCCCAACCCGATAACCGCATACTGCATCTTCTTCATGACTGTTGCTCCTCATCCGAAAATATCGATTCTATAGGTGATAAGACGAACCGCTTCGTTAACCGATGGTGATCTTGCCCTCGGGATACCGGTACAGCTCCTTCTCGGGCTTGGGACCCAAGGCGTAAGCCAGCGTGATGGGGCCGAGCCGGCCGATGAACATCAAGAGAATGATCACCACCTGGCCGATATCGCTCAGGTAAGGGGTCAAGCCCATGGTCAAGCCCACCGTACCGAAGGCGGACACCACCTCGAAGAGGATCATGAGGAAATTCCGGTCCTCCGTGGTGGACAGCACCATGGTGGCGAAGAGCACCAGGAACATGGCGATAAACGTCAGGGTGATCGCCTTGAAGATCCGGTCCTGCGCCAGACGGTTGCGGAACATGACGATGTCCTGCTTGCCCCGGATCATGGCGATCATGGCCCCGATCAGAATGGCGAAGGTAGTGGTCTTGATACCGCCGCCCGTTGACCCCGGAGAAGCTCCGATGAACATCAGAATGACCATAAAGAACTGGGTGGCCTGACGCATGCCCGCAATGTCGATAGAATTGGCTCCCGCCGTACGGGGAGTGATGGACTGGAAGATGGAGCCCCAGATTTTCCCGGACCAGTTCAGAGAGGCCAGAGTCTTCTGGTTCGTAAATTCGAACACCAGGATCACAATGGCTCCGAACACGATCAGGAAGGCGGTCATGCTGAGCACCACCTTGGAATGCAGGGACAGCCGCTTGGTGCGCCTGAAATCCAGCAGATCCGACAAAACGATGAAGCCCAAGCCGCCCAGCACGATCAGAGCACCGCTTGTGAAGGAGATGATCGGATCATCCACATAGCTGGTGATGGACGTGAACGGTCCGGAGATGGGACCGAAGATGTCGAAGCCGGCATTGTTGAAGAAGGAAACGGCATGGAAGAAGCCGTAATACAACGCTTTGCCGAACGGCATGTCAAAGGACCAGCGGATCGTGAACAGGATCATCCCGCCGAGCTCGATCATGAGAGAATAGTTGATAACCTTGCGGATCAGCCGCACGATGCCCTCAATGGAGTTCTGGTTCAGCGCCTCCTGCAGAATCAGTCGCTCCTTCAGCGAGATCCGCTTGCGCAGCATCATCGCCACCAGAGTCGCCATGGTCATGAAGCCCAAGCCGCCGACCTGTATCAGAACCAAGAGAACCAGCTGGCCGAAAACGTTAAAGTGGGTCCCGGTGTCCACGACGACCAAGCCGGTCACGCAGGTGGCCGAGGTGGCGGTGAACAGGGCGTCCAGGAAGGGGGTTCCCAGTCCCGAACGGGTGGAGATGGGCAGCGACAGTAAGACTGCGCCGATTAAGATGATGAGAGCGAAACCTGATACCAGGATCTGGGGCGGAGTCATCTTCATCTCCAGAGGATTTTTGACCATGTTCATGTGCTGATCTCCTTCTACGTTGTGCCTCCAAAAAACACAAAAAAAGACACTGGAAAACCAATGCCTTACCGTTGGTATCCTGATGAAAGCCTACGAGGTTAGCTGACGGGTTCGGGTGTACAGGCCACCCTATTCGTAATGAAACGAAATTCACCCCATAATGCAATGGTTCCCCCGTTTTCTTGGAGAAATTCGGCTTTTATTCAATTGATACCGATTATAGCTTACCGGAAGGCAGGGGACAAAGAGCATATTCCCGAAAAACGGCGGATAAATATGATATGGCGGCATGTTTTGGGGAGAAGGCAAGGCACTGTCTTCCATTTTCATAGGTTTTCCATTATTATCTCCGATTATCACATCTTTTCGGGGGTTCCGCGGATTCCTGCTGCTGGAAACGGCATGCCACTTTATGTTACCTTGGTAGTAGCCTGATGATCCCTAAGAACAAGAACGAGAAGGAGACGGTCTAGTGATTCCACACAAGTTGAACGGCAAGCTTCTTTTCTTGGCTTTACTCGGCGTCATATTATACTTTACCTCCGCCCTGATCATGTCCCTAAGCCATAACGAATCCATGGAGGAGGATCTCTCCGCTCCGGCGGTTACCAAGGAGATGGCCCTCGATGCAGCCTCCCGTTATGCGGCGGATAAGCTGGGGTTCAAGGCCTCCGAGATGAAGATCGCCTACCAGACGGAGAAATATACCAGCGGCTACGTCACCAAGAACAGCCTGATGGATACCTATACCGAGAAATACGGCACGATCGCCCCTCTCGAATACTGGCTCGTCATCGCCAAGGATGACTCCGACCGGGTCCTTCATCTCCGGGTGGATATGGAGACGCCTGCCGTCACCGCCTGGGAGGAGCCCGGGGCCCTGCCCAAGCCCCACGACGAGAAGAATGCCCCTCTTGCCATGAAGGCGCTGAAGGATGCGGGGTACAACCCGGATGACTTCACCTATTCGCCACCAACGAAGAAGGCCGAGGCCAACCGCTTCACCTTCCTCTCCAAAAAGGAAGCCATCGGGGAAGCCCCGATGGCCATCAAGATCGGCATCCGGAGCGGTGAGCCCGTCTCCTTCGTGACCGGCTTCCGGATTCCGGATGATTATATGGATTGGATCAAGGGCCAGGAGCGTCTGGCCGGATGGATGACGGGTGGCTTCCTCTTCTTCACGGCCGCCATGGGCATCACGGCGCTGGTCCTGGCCATCATCCACCGCAAGCGGGTCCACTGGAGCCGAGGACTCCTCATGACCGGCGTCTTCTTCGTGATCTACATCATCATGAATCTGAATGTGACCGACGCCTTGCTGGCGGCGGAGAGCGGAGCCGGCGATACCGCGGAGGCGCTGATGAACGCCATCATGATCGCCTTCGTCGTCGGCGTCTCGGTGCTGATGGCGGCCGCCGTCTGGTTCTGCCTCCTGTCCGGTGACCAGCAGTGGCGGATGAAGGGCTTCCGCCCGTGGCCGCGCTGGAGAGACCCGGATTTCGGCCGGGACGTCTTCTACGGCATGGGCCGGGGCTATCTGATCTGCTTCTTCATCCTCGGAGTGCAGCAGATTGTCTTCCTCGCGGAAGCCAATCTGTTCCATTCCTTCGGCATTCCCGACCCGTCCCAGTCGCCGTTCAATATGAAGTGGCCCCTGCTCTTCCCCGCCGCAGCTTGGGTGGCGGCCATCATGGAGGAGGCCATCTACCGCCTCTTCGGCGTCATTCTCTTCAAGCGCCTGCTTCGCTTCAACTTCCCGGCGCTCCTGGTCAGCAGCGTGATCTGGGCACTGGGGCACACGGGGTACACGCTGTACCCCAGCTACACCCGGCTCGTGGAGGTCACCATCCTGGGCTTCATCTTCGGCTACACCTTCCTGAAGTACGGCTTCATGACGGCCGTGTTCGCCCATGCGATCATGGACAGCCTGCTGATGGCCCTGTACGTCATGACTGGAGATCCGTCGGCTGCCAATCTCTTGACGGGCTTGTTCTACATCCTGCTGCCTGCCGCGATCGGCTACGCCGTCAGATTCCTGCATCCCCGTCTGGGAGGTCCCCGGCGCCGTTCGGATCCTCCGGAAACGAATCCGGATCTTCCTCCGGACCGGGATTCGGAGCTTGCTCCGGACCCCCGTTTAACGACGTAAGAATCGTCAACGCCAGCTTTTCTCCGATTCCGAGAGGCCTGAAGTCTTCGACTTGGGCCTCTTTGATTTTGCGCAGGGAGCCAAAATGCTTCAGCAGCGCCTTCCGCCGCTTCTCTCCTACCCCCGGGATGGCGTCCAGCTGGGACGCCACCATGGACTTCCCCCGCTGCTCCCGGTGGAAGGTGATGGCGAACCGGTGGACCTCGTCCTGGATCCGCTGCAGGAGATAGAACTCCTGGCTGTCCCGCGGCAAGGGCACCACCTCAGGCGGGTCGCCGGCCATGAGCTGGGCGGTCTTGTGCTTCGCATCCTTCACGAGGCCGCAGACGGGGATATAGAGCCCCAGCTCGTTCTCCAGGACGTCCATAGCGGCGGAAATCTGACCCCGTCCCCCGTCCACCACGATCAGATCCGGCTGCTGCAGGCCTTCCTTCAACACTCGCTCGTAGCGGCGCCGGATGACCTCCCGCATGGTCTCGTAATCGTCCGGTCCCTCTACGGTCCGGACCTTGTACTTGCGGTATTCCTTCTTGTCCGGTTTGCCGTCGGTGAAGACCACCATGGCGGAGACGGGGTCCGTCCCTTGAATGTTGGAGTTATCGAAGGCCTCGATGCGGCGGATGGTCCCGGAACCCAGCCAGGACCCCAGGTTCTCCACGGCCTTGACGGTGCGCTCCTCATCCCGCTCGATGAGCTTGAACTTCTCCTCCAGGGTGACCCGGGCGTTGTCGCAGGCCATATCCACCATCTTGCGCTTGGACCCCCGCTGTGGCACATGCACCTTCACCTTCAGCCAGGCCTCCAGCGTGGCCTTCACGTCCGTCTGCGCCTCTACATCAGGGCCCTCGTGTGCGGCGGCTTGGGCATCACCCGGCGCTTCCCCTTCCTCCGGCTCGGAGGGCAGGAACACCTCCCGCGGCAGAGCCGGGTTCTCGCTGTAATACTGGGCCACGAAGGTCAGGAAGTCCTCGTAGGCTTCGCCGTAATACGGGAAGGCCGTGGCGCGGCGTTCGATCATTTTGCCTTGGCGCATGTAGAGGATCTGGACGCACATCCAGCCCTTGTCCGTGTAGTAGCCGAACACGTCCCGGTCTACCAGGTCCATGGTCTGGATCGTCTGCTTCTGCATGACGGCGTCGATGGACAGGATCTGGTCCCGCAGCTCCTTGGCCCGCTCGAAGTTCAGCTCCTCCGCCGCCTCGTGCATCCGCTTCTCCAGCTCCTGACGGATGGCGTCATGGCCGCCGTTCAGGAAGCGGGTGATCTCCGCCGTCATCCGCTCATACTCCTGGGGATCCACCTCGTATTCACAGGGCGCCACGCACTGGCCCAGATGGTAGTACAGGCATACCTTATCCGGCAGCGTCCTGCACTTGCGCAGGGGATACAGCCGGTCCAGCAGCTTCTTCGTCTCCTGGGCGGCGTAGGCATTGGGATAAGGCCCGAAGTACTTGGCCTTGTCCTTCACCACCTTGCGGGTGACCTCCAGCCGAGGATGGGTTTCGTGGGTGATCTTGATATAGGGGAAGGACTTGTCGTCCTTCAAGAGCACGTTGTAGCGCGGATGGTACTGCTTGATCAGGTTGCATTCCAGGATCAGGGCTTCTACATTGCTGCCCGTGACGATATATTCGAAGTCGGCGATCTCGCCCACCAGACGCTGGGTCTTGATGTTATGACTCCCCGTAAAGTAGGAGCGAACCCGGTTCTTCAGCACCTTGGCCTTGCCGACGTAGATGATGGTGCCTTCCGCATTCTTCATCAGGTAGCAGCCCGGCTTATCCGGCAGGAGCGCGAGCTTCTGCTTGATGGCGTCACTGTGTTTGTCTGTCATATGCCCTAAGCCTCTCCTCTCGGGCTTTCTGCGCATAAAAAAAGCCCCTTTTCAGCATAGCAGAAAAGGAGCTTTTTGACACGGGAATCAAGCTCTATTGATGGCGGGACAGCACGTTCTTCAGCGCGTCCTTGGATTGGAAGCCGACTACCTTGTCAACCGGCTGGCCATCCTTGAACACGATCAGAGTCGGAATGCTCATCACGCCGAAACGGGAGGCGGATTCCGGATTGTCGTCCACGTTCACCTTCGCGATCTTCACAGCGGTCAGTTCCTGATCGAGCTCTTCCAGAACGGGAGCGATCATCTTGCAGGGTCCGCACCAGGGAGCCCAAAAGTCAACCAGCACGGTTCCGGCGCCTTCGACTTCAGCCTTAAAGGATTGGTCCGACACGTTAACAATTGCCATGGATATCCTCCTTCTGTTCTATACATTCTAAATGTTGAGCTTTAATAATATACAACGCAGGGCGTCAACATGTAAAGTATACCACAACAAGCCCAAAAAAACATGCGAAGCGGCCCGTTAACCCTTTACAAGGATTCTTGCATTTGGGTATACTGTTAATTAGACTCGATCTATTATGAGAATAGCTATCTCCAAAAACGGACACTTCCCGCCGCCAAGCGGCTCCTTTCGATAGATGAACCCTAGGAGGTCAAACCATGGCAGATCCCAGAGAACACGTGAACGAGGAACCCCGCAACGACCTGATGGATACCGGCATCGGCTTCGCCGTCATGTTCGGTGTGTGCTTCTTGATCGCGGCCGTTGCCACCATCATCACGCTGGTCTAAGACGGGCCGGCACCGTAAGGCACCATACGAAAAAGGGCTTTCCCTACCGCCGTCAGACGGCTTCGGGATAGCCCTTTTTTTGCTGCCGCGGACGTCTCCGGCACTTAGGTGGCGGCATCATATCCGGAAGGGGCGGGCCTCTCACCCGCCGTCACCTGCCGGTCCTTCTTCAGACGCTGAACAAACCAGAGTGCCGCAAGGAAGCTCAGAGCCAGACCCAAGACACCCTCCCCGTTCATGACGAACAGATTGCCCTCCAGGAGGCCTGATTGGTTCGTGTAGATGTCACCGAGCACCGTGGTATTGATGACATTCCATACGGAATGAAAGAAGAGGACCGGAATCAGACTGCCTGACAGATAGTAGCAATAGGAGAAGGGGAAGCTGACCATAAAGACATTCAGCGCTTGTACCGCCACCAGCAAGTAAGGATGACGGAAATCGTTGGCCTGCGCCAGACAAAACACGGCGGGCACATGATACAGGGCCCATATGATCCCCAAGAACACGGTCGCTTTGCGGCGTCCATACTGGCGGGTCAGCTCCGGCAGCAAATAGCCCCGCCAGCCGTACTCCTCGCCCCATACGAGCAGAAGATTGACGAGGATCGTCACCACGACGGTAATGTAGAGGCGCAGCTCGGACAGTTGATCGGTCTGGAGGCTGCCGATGCGGGTAATCTGGGACAGGACGGCGCAGACGAGAAGAAATCCGAGCGGATAGAGGATGCCGAAAGCGAGGGCAGGCCCCTTCCTTGCGGGTTCAGGCTTATGGGAGCCGGATGGATACCTCTTCTTAAAGATAAGCGCAGCAATGGCCGGAATGAACATGATCACCGCATAAGCTTTGGTCCCTACGGAAGGGTTGATAAAGAGAAGAACGGTGATCAGCCAGGTCACCGATAGAACCGAAACCGAATATCTCCATGCCGGATGTTGGACGGGCTTGCTTCCAGAAGCCATAGGGAACCTCCCTGAAATGGATATGCTTGGGAACTACGCTTCCATTGTAGTCGATTACCCGGCTGGAGAATAGTGACTTAAGTCAGTATAAAAGGACCCGGAAGCTTCAGCCGCTTCCGGGTCCCGCTATCCGCCGGCTTACTGCGCCGGCTGGCTTCTTTTGTTATGCCCATGGACCTCGACGACCTCGACGTAATGCCGGATCCGGTCCATAATCCGCTGGCCCTTGAACTCCTCTTCGCCGTCCTTGCTCGTGAAGCTGAAGTGCTTCTCCAGCCCCTCGAACTCGTAATTGGAGGTGAAGAAGGTGGGCTTCCGGTTCATCCGGTAGTTCAGAATCGTGCCCAGCACATGATCCCGGAGCCACGGGTTCATGTTCTCGGCCCCGATGTCGTCCAGCACCAGGAGATCCGTCTCCTTCAAGAGATCCACCGTGTCCTTCAGCTTCTGGGGCTCGCCGAACATGGCCTTCAGATCCTCTGCGAAATCAGGCATGTACACGATGACTCCGCTTAAGCCCTCCTTGGCCAGCTCGTAGAGCATGTAGCACATGAGGAAGGTTTTCCCGGTGCCGAGAGAGCCCTCCAGGTACAAGCCCTTTGTCTGAAGCCCCGTCTGCCGGGTCTGGTCGATATAATCGACGATCCGGCCTACGGCTGCGGCCCGCTCTCCGTCCATGCGCACGATCTCCTTCAGATCGTACCCCCGCTCCAGCGAGCTCTGGTCCACGTAGAAGCTGGTGATGCGCCGCTGGATGGCATCGTCGGATTCCCGCGCGATCTGCTTCGGGCAGGGGACCTTCTGGTCGTAGATCAGGTTCTGTCCCCGGACCTGGTCCACCATCAGCCGCGTGGCATGGCCGGGCAGCTCATTGGGGCACTGGTCCAAGCCCGGGCACTGCCGGCAGGCCCGGTATTCCTTGGTATATTGATACACCCGGTTCAGATGGGACATGATGTCCTGATCCGTAATCTCCGGGAACTTGGAGCGCCACTTCTCGAGGAGCGGGTCCTGCAGAATCGTATGAAACTTCTCCTCCGCCTTCTTCCGAAGCGAGGCAAACGGCATGGAATTCAACACGTCCTTCATCGAATCCATCGGCTGTCCCTCCTATCCCTTCGCTCTAGCTTTTTCCTTCCTCCCACTTGCTGGCCTTGCGGATAATGGCCTCCATCTCTTCCTCCGACAAGGTCTTGCGGCCGGGCTTGTCCGTGACCACGGGGATCACCGGCTTCTGCTGCTTGCCGCCGCGGCCGCTTCCGCCCGTGCTCCGGGGCCCCCGGGCACTGCCGGAGCCGCCGGCCCGTCCGCCGGCCGCCGAGCCATTCTCCGTGCGCTTGCCGCCGCCTGCAGTCGCACCCGCCCGATAGCGGAGCATCTCGCGGATATAATCCACCGCCTGCTCGTAGGTGCCCACCTGCTTGCCCAGCATGTCGGTGACAATCGCTTCGATATAAGCCTTGGACCAGGAGCGGCGGTTCACGTGGAGGAAATGAATCAGCACATTGATCACTTCCTCCGACAGCCCGTAGCTCAGATCGATGCGCTCGAACAGATCCAGAAGCCCATCCGGCACCGTAGCCGGGAAGAACTTCTTCAGCACCAGCGTATACGGCTGATTGCGGAGAATCATGTTGTATTGATGGATGTCGCACTGCCCCTGGAAGATGGGAGGAACCTCGAGATAGAACTCCATCTGGACGCCCTTCTCCTCCTCCGGCTCCGCCCCTCCGGACCCATCCTGCTCCGAGGCCGCCGCTGCCAGCTTCTTCAGCTTGATGCCGTTCTGGTCCTCGCGGCGCTTGCCCTGCCGATACAGGAGACCCGCCCGGTATTGCAGCACCTCGAACAGCAGGTTGCCCTCCTCGTCGAAGACCCCGTCCTCATCCAGCAGACGACAGGTCTCCTGCAGCGTCAGGCCGTACTTCTTGGCTGCGATGTTGATGGCCGCCAGGTGCTCCTTCCGAAACTGGAGCGCCTCGATGAAGGTCCGGTGCCGGGAGCTCTTGGGAATCCGCGTCAGGATCTCCGCGTGATGGAAGCCCTGCGATTCCGTATCCAAGGCTCCGCCCTGCTGGCGTCCCGCCGCCGATTCATAGAGAGCCTGCTCCAGCTCGTAATCCACCACCTGGGTGTTCAGCCGGAACAGCTCATAAAACGGCACGGAGAGCTGCTCGCTGACCGAATCCCGCAGCTCCGCGGGCTCCCCGGAGAGCAGCTCCTCCCGGAGCAGAAGCAGCATATACTTGCCCACCTTATCCCGCAGAAGCAGGGTCAGATGCTGATTCCGGAAAAATTCCCCCGGCGGCAGCGGCTCGTACAGCTGGTATTCATATAAGTATTCTTCGGTATCGGGAACCAGCCGGCGGTTCGTTGAGAGCAGACCGACGGCCTCCAGCTTCGAGGACCACTCGATGAATTGCTTGCGGCCCTTCTCCCCCGGCTCCAGCTCCAACTGGAGGAACAGCCTTCTCTGCTGTTCGAAGGGCGAATAACCCACCTTGTCCCCGGGAAGCTGCTGATAGAGCGTATGATAGAGGCTCACGGCTCCCGCACCCACCATCGGCTGGTACATGCCCGCCAGCATCTTGTAAGACAGACCGCTCAAGGCGAAGTCCCGGCTGACGGTAAACCGGTGATTTTCCGTAAAATGCAGCAAATTCGTCAATTTCATTCCGGCTTTTCCCACCCGTACGATTCTAGCTCTGCAAGAGAGATTCAATCTTCATTCTATCACAAGATTCGACAGGGGAGAGAATAAAATACTGGTTCCCTTATGGACAAGCCCAAAAAGCCTCCGAAGCCGACTGGCTCTCGGAGGCCGTAAGTGTGGCCTGTATTTAGATTTCCTGCATGCCATGCCGGGCAGTTGGGGTATCGGCGTCCGGCAGGTAATCGGGAACATCCTGGACGAAGTTCTCCCATCGGGAGTCGGGAAGGGTGCCGGTAAAATGGCGCTCCATCCAATCGTTCAGAAGCCGGTGCATCGTCCGCGGGGCCTTGGTCACGATGTGGTGGCCCACGTCGTTGATGAAGATCAGGTCCCGATTCGGCAGACGTTCGTCCAGCACCTTGGCGTACGCGTGGTAATGTACGTCATTCTTGCCGTACATCAGGAGCATGGGCTGCTTGATGGCATGGAGCCGGTCCGTGCAGGAGTAATCGATACACTCCCTATAATATTGATGGATGTTGCTGGCATGCCCGTTGACCGCCCCCTGGTACAGGTTGTTGAAGGTAACGTTCATATCCGCGTTGGTCCAGCCCACGCTGCCCCCTAAGAGGCGCTTGGCCTTGATCCGGGTCAGGCCGGAGGCCAGACGCACCCTGCTTCGGTGCACCCAGTCCGTCATCTGAGACATGCCGGATACCAGAATGCCGCCGACGAACCGTTCCGGGTAGGTCAGAAGCGCCTCCAGCGCAATCAGGCTGCCTGCGGAATAACCGCATACGACGGCCTGCTCGATTTCCAGCTCATCCAACAGCTGCTTCATATCCTCTGCGATGACTGGCACCTTCACCGGCGTCTTCGAATAGAAGCTTTGGCCGTGGCCCCGGACGTCGAAGAGCACCACCTTGTAGCGGTCGGCCAGCTGGGCTTTTTGGTAATTGAAGATTTCCTGGTTCAAAATAGGCGGATGCACGAACACGATGGGCATCCCGTCCCCGGTGACATGGTAATGCAGATTGGCGCCGTTCACTTGTGTCATTGGCATGGGACATCACCTCTTCACGATTTATGATGAACGGTTTTAGGATGTCCCATTAGAAGAAAAACCCCCTGACGGGGGTTTAGAACATTTTGTACCCTTTGATGCGCAAGCTCTTGATGACGGTTCCGCTGACAACGGCACCTAACAGGCCGCTGACCAGAGGAAGCACGTCCACGAAGGCGTACGAGGTGCCCCAAGACCACCACACGAGCCCGACAATAAGACCCAGATAGGCGACGATCGGGAACCAGGTGGTTTTGAGCAGCATGTTCAGAATGAACCCCAACCCGAAAAACATCGTAAACGCCAGGATCACCAAGATAAAATTCTGCAGAATTTGAATGACCACAGCGCGGCCCTCCTCTTCAATCGATAAACAGATCTCTCTTTATATTAACGCAAGGCTTGGGAAAAGGAAAACCGAAACGGGTTGGTTTGCCCTTTTTCCGGAAATTGTCTACAATGAAAGAAGAATTTTAATGTGGACAAGACAAAAGGAGTGTTTCCCTTGAGCGAAGCGGTTCAAACCCTGGAGGGCTGGTATGCCCTGCACGATTTCCGGACCATCAATTGGGCCTCATGGAAGTATATCAGCGCGGAAGAGCGGGCCGAGGCCCTGGAGGAGCTCCGTGTATTCCTCCGCGATTGCCGGGCCGTCGAGGAAGCCAAGCGCGGCAGCACCGCCTTCTATACGGTGGTCGGCCAGAAGGCGGACTTCGTCTTCATGCATCTGCGCGAAACGCTGGACGAGCTGAATGCGCTGGAGAACGCCTTCAACAAGACCAAGTTCGCCGAGCATACGATTCCGTCCTATTCTTATGTGTCCATCGTGGAGCTGTCGAGTTACATGGCCAAGCCCGGCACCGACCCGATGGAGGATCCGGAGATTCTGGCGCGGCTGAAGCCGGAGCTTCCGAAGAGCAAGCACATCTGCTTCTACCCGATGAACAAGAAGCGGGAGGGCGCCGACAACTGGTACATGGAAACCATGGAACGCCGCCGCGAAATGATGCGCAGCCACGGCATGATCGGGCGCAGCTACGCAGGCCGCGTCAAGCAGATCATCACCGGCTCCGTCGGTCTGGACGATTGGGAGTGGGGGGTCACGCTGTTCGCGGATGACCCGCTGGTCTTCAAGAAGCTGGTCTACGAGATGCGGTTCGACGAGGCGAGTGCCCGGTTCGGCGAATTCGGCGAATTCTACGTCGGCAATCTGCTCGACGAGGCGAAGGCAGAGGCCCTGCTGAGCGTACGATGATCGCAGGGATTCAATGGAGCATTACGGAAGGGACCGGCGGGGATGAAGCCGGTCCCTGTCTTCTTCTCCGGTCCGAAGCGCCGCTTCGAACCTTCAACACCTCCATCTGGGGCGGAGGGTATGGCTCATCCCGCAGTCTGATCAATCGGCAGGTGACGAAGAGCTACTGGCCCGAAGACCCCGCGGAGGAGATGGGGCGCTACATCGAGGCTCTCGGCATCGATTCGGCCGACGCCTGCGGCATGCTTACCGCCGCCTGGGTCCAGGACGCCGGGTATGCGGAGGAAGTCCTGCCGCTGCCGTGTCCCGATTATGGAGGCGGGGAGGCCGACCGGGAGCTTCGCGTGGCCGCATGGGTCACCGCCGGGCTGGGCAACACCTACCGGGCGGGGGATGCTGTGCCTGCGGAGCAGCTTT
This sequence comes from Oryzibacillus soli, assembly GCF_051594765.1. Classification (NCBI taxonomy): domain Bacteria; kingdom Bacillati; phylum Bacillota; class Bacilli; order Caryophanales; family Paenibacillaceae; genus Oryzibacillus; species Oryzibacillus soli. The sequence continues at coordinate 120,580 of NZ_JBPPGJ010000008.1, read as the reverse complement.
TTGCCGGCACCGTGAACATCATCGTGGTTGCCGACGGACGGCTGAGCGATACGGCTCTTGCCGGGGCCGTCATTACCGCGACGGAGGCGAAGGCCGCCGTATTCCAGGACCTGGGCGTCATCGTCAAGGCCACCGGCCGGCCGGCTACCGGTACCACCACCGATGCGGTGCTGGTTGCCGCCACGGGCCGCGGCGCCCGGGAATACGCCTATGCGGGAGGCGCCACCCTGCTGGGCCAGCTTATCGGACGCACCGTATACCAGGCCGCTCACCACTCCTGCAGCCGCTATCTGAGCCGGCATCCGGAGTATTCCTGCTTGTTGCGGGAGCCGGAATGAATCCGCATAGAAACTAAACAGGCTTGCCGCCCCGGGGGATCCCGCAGCAGCAAGCCTGATCTTTATTCATCTTCATCTTCGTCTTCGCCGGAGATGGTTAACGCTGCATCCCGCTCCCGCAGATATGCCTCGGTCTCCCGGTCCCGCTGACGGCTCTTCTCCTTCAGCCGTTCGATAGCGGGCAGGATCAGCAGATCCACCTCGCGCTGGATGGTATAGGCCAGATCGTACCGGCTCTGGCTCTCCAGGTACGAGCCCGCTTCCATCAGGGCATTGTACCGCTCCAGCTCCTCCCGGGTCAACAGCCCCCGAACCTGGACGCTGCAGTGTCTCATAACCGGCCTTTCTTGATGACCAGCGGAATGCCGCCGATCTTGTAGAGGTACCGGATATCGACAGCCTTCTTCAGCATGGCCGCTACGGTTCCCTTGAACTTGCGGTCGCCGACCACTCCGATAGCTTCGTTCTTGCCGAGGGACGCGACGACGCCCCGGTTGATGAACTTGAACTCCTTCATCGGCGTGTTGCGGATGGCCGCCACCAGGTTATAGGCCACAATCTCTCCCTGCTGGGTGGCGATCTGCGCCGTCGGCGGATACGGCTTGCCATCCTCGTTGAGGACGATGGAGCAATCGCCGACGACATAGACGTTGTCGAATTCCTTGGTGCGCAGCATCTGGTCTACGACGATCCGGCCGCGCATGGTCTCGAAGCCCGCTTCCTCCAGCATCCGGTTGCCGCGGACGCCGCCGGTCCAGACCACCGTGCCGGACTTGATCACTTCGCCGTCCATCAGCACGACGCCGTCCGGCGTACATTCCTTGATGGCGCTGGCGATCTTGAAGACGACGCCCTTCTTGCTCAGCACCTGCATGGCGTACTCCACCAGCTCCGGATCGAAGCCCGGAAGAGCGGTCGGAGAAGCCTCGATGTTGTAGATCTTGACCAATGCAGGATCCACATCGAATTCACGGCACAGCTCCGGCACCCGGTCCGCCAGCTCCCCGATGAACTCGATTCCGGTAAACCCGGCTCCGCCTACGACGAAGGTGATGTAATCCGTGCGGCCCGGCTCACGCTTGAACTTGGCGAACTGGTATTCGATATGCTCCCGGATCAGGCGGACGCTGTTGATGCTGCGGATATTCATGGCATACTCGCGGAGTCCCGGAATACCGAAGGTTTCCGGTTCGCCACCCAGGCCGACGACCAAGTAGTCGTAGGAGAGGGTGCTGTCCTCGAGGATGATCTTTTTATCATGGGGACGGATCTGAACGACCGTGGATTTGACGAAGTCGATCTTGAATTCATCGATGAGCTTGGAGATATCGACGCGCGCATTCTCCGGATTGTCCGTGCCGGCCGCAGGCATATGCAGATGAGTGGTGATATAGTGATAATCATGCTTGTTGACAAGAGTCACATCGGCTTCGTTATAATTCAGCTCTTTCTGGAGCCCGATGGCCGTGACGATCCCGCCGTAACCGGCGCCTAAGATGACAATTCTAGGTATTCGGCTCATAAGTATCCCTTCCGTCTTCTATAAGTTCTGTATCCTTGCTAACTTGTGAAATTTTGCACTACTGACTGCAGGAAAAAGTCTTAATTCACATAGTTTTCACATCTATACATGAATTATTTGCAGAAGATCGTGTTATAATCACAAGTTCATTTTCCCAGTCTTATGAAATCATATAATTATCTTTTCAAAAGATCAAGTCCAAATTATCATTTTATATGACTATTATCACAAAATAAACCCGTAAAAATCAACAAATTATTGTCTTTTACTAAATTTTTATTTTTTGACGAACGCTATAGCCGTGAACCGTTAAAAATATCGCCAAAGTGTGATGCATCGGGTTTCTTTCTGCCCCATTGACGCTTATAATAAATACTAATTTGATTTTGGTATATTGTGAAATTTATAACAATCTTAGAACTGAGGTGCCCTTATTTATGGAACAGCAAGAGCTTGATCAGAGCATGACGGACATTATCGTAATCGGCGGTGGCCCCGCCGGCATATTCGCAGCCTTCTATGCGGGGATGCGCCAAGCGAGCGTCAAGCTTATAGAAAGCATGCCCCAATTGGGCGGCCAGCTGGCAGCCCTCTACCCGGAGAAGTATATCTACGACGTAGCCGGCTTCCCGAAGGTACGAGCCCAAGAACTGGTGGATTCCTTAACCGCCCAGATGAGCCAATTCCCCGTACAGGTCTGCCTGGAGGAGAAGGTCTTGAATGTCATCAAGAAGGATGAGCGCCACTTCGAGGTGGTTACCGACCAAGGCGTGCACACCTCCAAGGCCATCATCATCACCGCCGGTGCCGGAGCCTTCGAGCCGAAGCGTCTGGAGCTGCCCGAGGCCGCCCGCTATGAGAGAAAGAACCTGCATTACTTCATCAAGGACCTGAACTCCTTCAAGGGCCAGCGGGTGCTGGTCAGCGGTGGCGGCGACTCGGCCGTGGATTGGGCCATGATGCTGGAGCCCATCGCCGAGCAGGTGACCCTGATCCACCGCCGCGACAAGTTCCGGGCCCACGAGCACAGCGTGGAGCTCTTGATGCAGTCCAAGGTGAATGTCGTGACTCCGAAGGAGGTCGTGGCCCTTCACGGTGAAGACCGGATCGAGGCCGTCACCATCAAGGATACCAAGACCGGGGAGGAATCCCAGCTTGACGTGGATGCCTTCATCGTCAACTACGGCTTCAACTCCTCTCTCGGCCCGATTGCCGAATGGGGCATCCAAATTGAGTCCGGCTCCATCGTCGTCGATACCCGCATGCAGACCAACATCCCGGGCATCTTCGCCGCCGGCGACATCACCACCTATCCCGGCAAGCTGAAGCTGATCGCCGTCGGCTTCGGCGAGGCCCCCACCGCCATCAACAACGCCAAGGTGTACATTGATCCGGACGCCAAGCTGTCACCGGGACACAGCAGCAGCATGAAATTCAAGTCATAAATCTTGGAACGAACAGGCATCCTACCCTTATCTATCGTGATTAGGGAGGATGCCTTCTTTGTCTACCATGTGTCCCGTATGCAACGGACTAACCTCACTTCACCTGCTCTGTCCCAAATGCGGCTCCCCCGCCCAGGACGACGGAAGGCTGAACGATTATCTAGGGCCTTATTCGCCTTACAGGCCCATCGATGAGGTCGGGCTTACGAACGGATTCCTCGATGTCCACACGCACCGCTGTACCCATGTGGGCCATTGCGGGTCGTGCGGCTATGTTTTCCACAGGTTCGTGCAGGAATGGCGGGTGTAAGGAACAACAAAAAAAGCTCAGTTCGCCTGAGCTTGTGGATAATGGGGAATGTGCAGTTTGCGTCTCTTGATCTCCGTCAGCAACAGTTCGATAAATTCATGCTCCAGCTTCAGATCGACAGCCCGGAAATACGATTCCAGAAGGACTTCATTGCTTAATATTCTCATCATTATCACCTACCGGCTTACGTGGTAGATTCATAGTATCATGATAGAATGAATAGAACAAGCGTTCCGGTTATCCACACTCTCCTGTGCACAGACTGTGGATAGGATGTTGACAGACCTCGAGATATGTCTATTTATCCGTGTTGATTTGTGGATAAAAGTTATACACATCTGCGGACAAGTCGGGATATGTCGAAAGATTTTCTTCCAAATCAAGGATTTTGTCCTCCCGGACGGTACAGGAAAGAATAGATCATCAGATACCCCATGATGCCGAACACGCCGGCCATTGCGATGAACCGGTAGGGCTCCGGCTCCAGGAAGACCGGTAGATCCGCCAGCATCCGGTGCGGATCGGTGAGCACCCACCAGCTGTTCCAGCGCAGCTCCCTCCCCACGTACACACCCACCGCCTGCAGCACCAGCACGGTGAAGCTGAACCCCCATCCCGCCGGCCAGCCGTACTTTCGGCGCACGGCATGGTGGAAGACGTACAGCGAGACGTAACCCAACAGCAGCGAGATCCAGGCGAACAGCACCAGCATGAACAGATCGGACCAAGGCCAGAGCCCTTTTCCCCGCACGTAGGTGAAATGGATCAGATCCGTCACCACATAGGAAGCATTGGGAAGAAACAGCAGCCAGCTGCCGCCCAGCGCCCAGCGCACCGCCCGCCGGATGCTTCCGCCAGCCGGGCTTGTCCCAAGCCAATGCCAGGCTGTGCCGGCCCACATCGGAATCCAAGCCAAGAAGAGATTCCAGATCATAAAGGTATAGAATCCGGTTCCGGAGATCTTGACCCGGTACAGCACCCACAGACATCCTGCGGCTGTCGCCAAGACGAAGCCGGCATACCACCGGATCCAATCACTACGATACATGAACTTTTCACGCGTCCTCTCTCCAAGGGGGCTTTTCTTTTGCACCCGATTCGATTATTGTAAATATTATACATGTTTGCCCCCCAAAAAGAAAAAGCCCCCAAACGGCTGGTCAGGAGGATGTATCATCATGGATCGAATCGCCGTCATCTCGGACATTCACGGCAACCAGCCCGCTCTGCTGGCCGTGCTCCAGGACATCCGTCAGAGGGGAATCGGACGGATCTACTGTTTGGGCGATCTTGTCGGCAAGGGCCCCAGCCCCGACGCCGCCGTGGATCTGGTCCGCGGAAGCTGCCAGGTAGTGGTTCAGGGCAATTGGGACGATCTCGTAAGCCGCAAGAGCGACGCCGTACTCGATTGGCACCGGGACCGGCTGGGCCCGGACCGGCTCCGGTATCTGGAGCACCTGCCGTATTCCCATGACTTCTATATGAGCGGTCGCAAGATCCGCCTGTTCCACGCTTCGGCCAAGGGGTTGTACCACCGCGTTCAGCCGGGTCATCCCCTCGAGGAGCGGATGGCCATGTTCGATCATACGGAGCTTGTGGACCGGGGCAGTTCTTCCGGTGAATCTTCCGCTCCGGATGTCGTCGGCTACGGCGACGTGCACAACGCCTTCGTCCAGCATCTCGGCAGACGGATGCTCTTCAATGCCGGCAGCGTAGGCAACCCCCTCGATATGAACCAGGCGGTCTATGCTGTCCTCGAGGGAAACTTCGGCTCGCTCCAGCCTGCCCCGTTCGGGGTTCAGCTGGTACGGGTCCCTTACGACATCGAAGGAGCCATCCGCCAAGCAGAGGAAGCGGATATGCCGGATCTGGAGCCGTACGCCAGAGAGCTCCGGACGGCCCGGTACCGGGGATTGCCTCCGGCCTGAACATAAGCAAACAAACAGCGCCCGGCCGGGATACGGTCCGAGCGCTGTTGTGTGTCGGGATGAGGCCGCTTAAGAGGGAAGCAGCGCGTCCCGCTCCACGGCACCCGGGATCTTCTCCATCCATCCGTACCGGATCAGGAGCTCGGTCCCGTCGTCCCCATAGGTGCCGACCTGGGCCATCAGCTGTACGTACTCTGCAGCCAAGTCCCGTCGCACGCTTCCGGCGAGGGCATTCCCGAGGCCTCCGATGCCGATGGCCGTCAGGAACACCGTATGGAACAGCATCAGTTTCTCGGAGAATGGAGGGCGTGTGGATGCCGTGACCTCGGCATCCAGATTGGCCGGGGACGGAAGCCCGTCCTTCTCCAGATAAGTACGGAGGGTCACGATATGCCGTTCCGCCAGTGCCTTGCCCCGCAGGACGAACTCCATCACATCTTTGGTCCTGCAAGCTTGGGCGAACCCGCTCATGAGCGCCTTTCCCAAGGAGTTGGTGATGATGTTCAGGTGAACATGCGCGATCTCTACCGCATTCAAGGGCCGGCGGTCCCCGAACCAGCCGTTCAGCCATCCTTCCTTCTGGACGAGCTCCGAATGCTCCGGAAAGGGAATGACCGGTGTCTTGAACAGCTGCCCTCTCTCCAGCAGCAGAGTGGTAGCCCTGTTCAGGAGCTCCGTCGCCGTCTTCAGATTATGGTTGAAGAATTCGCGGATATCGCTTCGGAAGGAGCTCCCGACTGCCAGGCCATAGGCAGCCACCCCCGAAATACCCATCTGCCTAAGATAATGAAGCACGAGTGTATCGGTGAAGAGCGGAGGGGCTCCCAGATCCACATCCTCACTGGAAAAAGCCTCAGGCTTAGGGACGCCTTCCTCCGCAAACAGCTTGATCTTAAACGACAGATGCTCCTCCGTCAGACTCAGTGCGAACGCGATGATGGACCGGATCTCCGTGTCCTGTACGGTGGCTTGGAAGTGGTTAAGCACGGCTTTCGCCATGCTGTCGCCCAGAAATCCGGACCAAAGCGGCGCAAGCTCCCCGGTAGTAATAGGAACTCCATGGTTCACCATCAATGTCCCTCCAATCTTGTAACGTATCCTTAACCTGCCCAAAAGGTTCCTCGTTTATTTCATAGGAATGAGAATCAAAAAAAAGCAGCCCGGGGGGCTGCTTACTTCTTGGGTACGACACCGAGCTTCAGATCGCGGAAGTTCTGGGTGTCATTCCACATCGCGTCGAATTGCTTCTTCCATTGCTTCGCCGTCTCCGGTTCCCGCAGGACGACCAGCATCTCGTCGTTGGAGGTGGAGGCATTCACCGTATAGTTGAAGGAGCCGGTGGTGGCGGTCTGATCGTCGACGATGGACATCTTCAGGTCCATCAGACCCTTGCGCGAATTCTCCTTCACGGGAATCCCGGCCTCCAGGAGGCTCTTCAGCTTGTCCGACTGGGCCGCATTGGCGGATTCCGTCCGGTCGGTGATGACCCGGACCTGAACCCCCCGGATGCGCGCATCCAGGATGGCTGCGACGATCTCTTCATGGTTGATGGCGCTGATGGCGATATCCAGCGTGCTCTTGGCCGATTTGTATACTTGGATCAGAAGCTGCTCGGGCTTTTGCCCCGATTGGGTGAAGGCCGTCTCCACCTTCTGCGGTGCGGCATCTGTTGCAGCTGGTGCCACGGTAGCCGTATCGATCTTAGCCGTACCGCCGGTCCCCGTCCACAGATGGGCGGAAATTCCCACAGCCATCACAATCGTCAGCGCTCCCGTAATGACATGGGAGGTATCCGGCACTATCCTCCCCCGCATGGAAGGCAGGAACCGGTGGGTTCTCCCATACTGATGCTCCCAGCGGTGCTCCTGGCTCTCGGATCCTCCCTGCCAGTAGGGGATCCACCAGGTGACTGCTTGAACCACCGCATAGAGCAGCGCAATGACCAGGCCTGCCGCAACCGCCAGCCGATTGGGTGACAGGTTCAAGAGCAGGACCAGACCCAGTGGGATGTAATGCACCGCCCAATCCCGGGTGCGGCTCTTCACGCTCTTCCGGGAGAGATCGTTCAATGGAAACATCGGTACAAAATCAATCGCGATACGCCAAACCAGTAGCAGTCCCGTCACCAACACCGCAAATCCGGTCCCATTCATCGGCCTTCCTCCCCGCTGTGCCATTCTAGGAAACTCTTCTTCTCTTCATAGTATCAAATGTTTGCCTTGAATTGGAAGTGACTGCGGTCATTATGACCAGAGAAAAGGGTTCCATAGATTCCCAGAATGGTTGAATATGTGTATAATAATGGAATTATATCCATTATGGAGGCGATATTTCTATGAAGACGAAAGGGATTATCCTGACCGTCCTGCTGTTTTCCGCTCTGACCACAACGGCAAACGCCATGTATGAACGCGTCATTCAGGCTAAGGTTTCCCATGCGAAGCTGTTCGTCAATGATCAAGAGGTACGCTTCAAGGACGAAGAAGCCCCCTTATTAAGTTATAACGATCGCGTCTATGTCCCGTTAAGACAATACTCCAACGCACTTCATCTACCTGTCGGTTATGATGATGCTAAAGAGACCATTACCGTTAACAACAATGTGAATTATCTAGGAAAATCTCAAGCTCATGAGACCGTATCCAACGACCACTTCAAGCTGACCATTCATACGGCCAAAACCGAATATATGGAGGGAGAGCCCGTCCGGATATGGTCTAGGTTGGTGAATGAGCAGGACAAGGCCATTACGATTCGTCATGGTGAACCGATACTGGGTCTCTCGATCAAGGATGAAGCCGGCTATGAGTCTAATCAAATCTATGCGCTAGTCAGCGCCAGAACGGTCTTCGAGCCCGGTGATGAGTATGCCGCCACCCTCGGAACATGGAACATTATCCAATACAACAGCTACAAAATAGGCCAATATGATATCATTACCTATGAAAAAACAATGCCGTCTCCCGGAAGCCTGCCGAAGGGCAAATACATCATTTCCTCCCACGCAAACTATCGGTTAGACGGAGAGAAAGAAGACTACCATCTGAAGGCCACCGTGGAGATCACGGTCCAATAAAACGAAAGAACCTCCCGCAAGGCGGGAGGCCGGAATTCACACCCCCGAAACTTCTGTTCGGGGGTATTAGTTGTCCATCGTCAGTCGTCGCACTTCTCGACTTGGCCCTCTTCGTCCTTCACCTTGAAGGATGAGCCGCAGCCGCAGGACGCTACCGCATTGGGGTTGTCGATGGTGAACCCGCCCCCCATGCCGCTGTCCTTGAAGTCGATCTCGACGCCGTTCAGGTAACGCAGGCTGTCGGATTCGACGACCACCTTGAGTCCCTTAATATCCAAAGCCTCATCTCCGTCGTGGACCTCGTCGTCGAAGCCCATGGCGTAGGAGAAGCCGCTGCATCCGCCCGGACGGACGCCCAAACGCAAGAACAAATCCGGGGTTTCCTCAGCCGCCAGCAGCTCCTTGATCCGGTCTGCCGCGGAATCGCTAATGTTAATCATGAGTCGCCCTCCCTTCCTTATAGTCAGTATAGCCCGTAAGGGGGACGGCTACAAGTCGAAGCGGCATCATGTCTCTTAGAAGTCAGTGCGCGCGGGCTGCCGAGCCTCTCTGGAAGCTGCGTGCGATGGAATAATACTGCAGCAGGAGCTCGTCCAGCTGTTGGCTGGCCCGCATGACGGCCGGATGCACGATCCCCAGCTCGTCCGCCAGACGGTTCATCAAACTTCTTTTATTTTCAATTTTGACCACAATATCCTCGATCGGCTCCAAGCAGGCGACACACATTTCCATCTCACCTTATCCAGTCTTTATCCGAAACCCACAATGCACTAGTATACATGAATTTCTAACAAAAGGGAACAAATTCCCGCACTGAAATTGCAAGAATTCCCTTTTTTCAGGAGAATTCCTGCATTCATTTCGTATTGCCCCGCCTATCCTGTAGGTTTATAATGAAAAAGATAAATTTGAAGTTTTGGTGAACACGCGACGCTCCCAAGCAGCCGCCAGATCCTGCCGGGGCTCCGCTGTGGCATGTGCAAGCTTTCACAGCCGGAGATGCCGGCTCATTCGAACCACCAGATGAAGGAGGGGCTTACCCGTGAGCATCATTATCCCCACCCCGGGAACCCGCATGGCTGAAATCGCCGAGAAGGTCCGCAACGGACAACGGCTGTCCTTGGAGGACGGTATGTTCCTGTATCAGTCGGACGATCTTTTGACCATCGGGCAATTAGCCAACGAAGCGAACCAGCGGAAGAACGGAAACAACGTCTACTTTATTGAGAATATGACCTTGTACTTCACCAACGTCTGCGAGGCGCACTGCGCCTTCTGCAATTACCGCAAGGACGAGGGCCAGGAAGGGGCCTTCACCCTGACCGGTGAAGAGATGATCGACTATGTCGAGAAGCACATCACTCCCGGCGTCCGGGAGTTCCACATCACCGGCGGACATAACGACAAGGTTCCGTTCCAGTATTACAAGGACTGCATCCGCGCCCTGAAGAACAAGTATCCGCATATTACAATCAAAGCCTACACGGCGGCGGAAATCGACTTTTTCTCCCGGATCAGCGGCCTGAGCTATAAGGAAGTGCTGCAGGAGCTCCGCGAGGCGGGGCTCGACACCATGCCGGGCGGCGGAGCGGAGATTCTCTCCGACCATTACCGCCAGAAGATGCGGGTAGAGAAGGCAACTCTGGACCAATGGCTGGAGGTCCACCGGACCGCCCACCAGCTGGGCTTCAAAACCCATGCCACCATGCTCTACGGCTCCATCGAATCCCAGGAGCAGCGCCTCCAGCACATGATCTACCTCCGGGAACTGCAGGACGAGACCAACGGCTTCATGGTCTTCATCCCGCTGGCCGTCCAGCCGATCAGCCAGAGTGCCGGCATCAAGCGGCGCACCAGCGCCTTCGACGATCTGAAGACCATCGCCATCAGCCGCCTGATGGTGGACAATTTCCCGCACGTCAAAGCATACTTCATCAATATCGGAACCCAGCTTACCCAGCTGGCCCTGTCCTTCGGCGCCTCCGACGTACACGGCACTCTGGTCCGGGAGCGCATCAGCCATTCCGCCGGCGCGCTGACACCGGCAGGACTGACCCGTGACGAGCTGATCTGGCTCGTGAAGGGCGCCGGACGCACCCCGATCGAACGGGATACGTTCTATAACGTGATCAAGACCTACTGACCGGAGGACGCGCAACCATGGATTGGCTGATCGCGATGATGCTGGTCTTTCAATCGCTGACCTCCGCGGCGGACACCCAGGCCAAGGCGGAGGCGGAGCTTCTGCGGCAGGCCATCGCTCTCGAGGCCTCCTATTATGCCGAGCCGGCCCAGGCCGAGCGTCTGATGGAGGAGCCGATGGTGCTGCTCCCCTCCACCGTGGACCAGGGGGATGCCCTCCTGGTCCGCTCCCGGAGCGGCGGCGAGGTGGCTTGGCAGGGCAGGTCCTACCCGCTGCAGGAATTCGGCGCCGGATATTTCACCCTGCTGCCCGTTCCGACGGATACGAAGCCCGGCACCTACCCGCTGACGGACGGTCACGGCAGCGCTGTGCTGACCGTGAAGACCAAAGCCTTCGATACGGACCGTCTGACCGTCACCCAAGAGCAGGAGAGCATGTGGCAGAATACGGACCGGATCAACGCCGACCAGAAGAAGATCGATCTGGCCCGCAGCAAGTCCGAGCCCCGGTTTCTGTATCGGGAGCCCTTCGTGAAACCGGTTAACGGCAGGCTGACCACCCCTTACGGCTATACCCGCTACGTCAACGGCGTCTTCAACAGCATTCACCGGGCCGTGGATCTGGCCGCACCCACAGGCACTCCCGTCAAGGCTGCCAACAGCGGCAAGGTGGTTCTGGCCGAGGAGCTGTATCTGACCGGGAATTCCATCTATATCGATCATGGCATGCATTTATTTTCCCAATATGCGCACTTATCCAAGCTGTCGGTTCGCACCGGCGATACGGTAACGGCCGGCCAGGTGATCGGCGAGGTGGGCAGCACCGGCTTCTCAACCGGGCCGCACCTGCACTTCACCTTCTGGATCGGGAACACGGCCACCAATCCGGACCGGTTCTTCGACAAGACGCCGTTCCGCTGGCAGAACAAATAGAGATTGCAGGATCATGGTTCCTAAGGGAGGGCAGACCGAATGAAGAAGCTCGTGATTTTGGGTGGCGGTTACGGAGGTTTGACCATCGCGCACCATCTGTTGGAGAAGGACATTCCCCAAGACACGGTTATCCTGATGATCGACCGGCTGCCGTTCCAGGGATTGAAGACCGAGTATTATGCCCTAGCCTCCGGAACCATCTCGGAGCGGGACGTCCGGGTGGGATACCCGGTCCATCCCCATCTTCAGATGAAATACGGAGAGGTAACCGCAATCGATCTGGAGAACAAGCAGATCCGGATGGCCGGCCAGGATCCCCTCTCCTACGACTGGCTGGTCGTCGGTCTGGGCTGCGTGGATAAATACCATGACATCCCCGGTGCGGAGGAATTCACCTGCAGCCTGCAGACCATGTCCGCCACCCGGAGAACCTATCAGAAGGTGCAGGACGTACGCCCCTTCGGCCAGATTACCGTCGTCGGCGGAGGATTGTCGGGTGTCGAGATCGCCGCGGAGCTTCGGGAAAGCCGGCCGGACCTGTCCATCCGCATCCTGGACCGGGGACCGAGCATTCTGTCCGCTTTCCCCGAGAAGCTCCAAGGCTTCGTCCGGGAATGGTTCCTGGAGCATGACGTGGAGATGCGTTCCCATGTGGCGCTCACCCGTGTCGAGGATGGTGCTCTGTATGACGGCGGTATGCCGATCGTGACCGATGTAACCGTCTGGACCGCAGGCATCCAACCAAGCCCCGTGGTCCAGGCCATGCCGGTAGAGAAGGATGCCATGGGCCGGGTCAAGCTGGATGAATACCACCGGATACCGGCCTACCCCGAGGTGTTCGTCGTTGGGGATTGCGCCAGCCTGCCCTTCTCCCCCAGCGCTCAAGCAGCCGAGGGACAGGGCAAGCAGATTGCCCTGATTCTCCGGGCCCTCTGGAAAAACGAAACGCCTCGGCTCGGACTGATCAAGCTGAAGGGCGTCTTAGGCTCCCTCGGCAAAAAGTCCGGCTTCGGCGTTATGGGCAATCGTACGGTTATGGTGGGCAAGGTCCCTAGAGCTCTGAAAAGCGGGGTCCTCTGGAAATCCAAGCGCCACTTCGGGTAATGTGCGGCAGCGGCAGACCTTATCCGTCTCCCAGGACGCGGTCCATCTCCTCCAGCTCCTTGATCTTCTCCATGATGCGTTCCATGAGCTGCTCCGCGGTCTCGCCCGCAACGGTCTCTCCGTTCACCAACGCATAAGGAAACAGGTAGCATTCTCCGCAATTGCCGAGACAGCCGTATTCGACCACGTCGTAATCCGGCGACTGCTCCAGCTTCTTCATCACCTCGGCGGTGCCGTGGTGCATATTGTTCGTGCAGAATTCGATGATCGGCCGCATGGCAAGCTTCCCCCTTACATTCCCGGCTCCCTGGAGGCTGCCGGGCCGTGCAACCAATTTTATTTTTTGTGTACTTGTAATATAATAATAAAAGAAAGGAGTTGAGGCAAATGAGTGAACAGAATACAGTATACGATGAGGTTATGGAAGTTCTCGATAAGCTGCGCCCGTTCCTTCAGCGTGACGGCGGGGACGTGGAGCTGGTGGACGTGGAGGACGGAGTCGTGAAGCTGAAGCTGATGGGCGCTTGCGGCAGCTGCCCGAGCTCGACCATCACTCTGAAGGCCGGCATCGAGCGTGCCTTGGTCGAAGAAGTTGAGGGCATTACGGAAGTCGTTCAGGTATTTTAATAGATTCCCGAACCAGAACAAGGCCATCTTCCTGCGGGAGGAGGGCCTTTTTTTGGCACATTCGGGGCGGCAGCCGGAGAATCCGTTATAGCCAAAGTTTCCATTCCCGCTCTTCCGGCCGATTGCTATGATGAAGAATGGCGTACAAGAAAATATAGATAAAGGAGGAGGCCGACAATGACTCAGGAAGGCATCCTGCAAGTGAACGGTTGGAACCTGCGCTACCGGATCGAAGGGGAAGGCACTCCGGTGCTGGCAATCGGCAGCAGTGTCTTCTACCCGAGGCTCTTCCCGCGGGAGCTGCTGGCGCAAGGGCGGTTCATCCATGTGGACCACCGGGGATTCGCAGAACCCCCGGTGGGCATGGAAAGCTTGAACGAGGGGACGGTCGAGGACCGGGTGATCGAGGATCTGGAAGCGGTCCGGCAGGCTCTGGGACTGGGGCAGGTGGCGGTTCTGGGGCACTCGGGACACGCATTCTTGGCCATGGCCTATGCCCGGAGTTATCCGGAAGCGGTATCCAAGGTGATTCTGCTGAATACCGCTCCCACCAATAGCCCCGAGAGGCAGCAGACCAGCTTCGAGCACTTTCTCCGGCACGGCTCCCCGGAGCGGTTAAGCCGCTTCGAGCGGGATATGGCCCATCTGGAGCAGGATCTTGCTGCTGAGCCCGAGCGGCGGTTCGCCCATGTCTGTATCCGGATGGGAGCCCAGAGCTTCCGCGATCCCGGCTATGACGGGGCATGGCTGTGGAACGGGATCTATACGAACATGCCTGTCATCGATCATCTCTGGGGAGAGGCCTTCGCCCGCCGCAGCCTGCTGGAGGAGCTGCGCCTGGTCCACCAGCCCGTGTTCCTGGGGCTGGGCCGTTACGATTATTTGGTGGGGCCGGACACCTTGTGGAACGGGGTGGAGGAAGCGTTTCCGCACGTGACGAAGCATATCTTCGAGGGGAGCGGACACTATCCGATGCTGGAGGAGCCGGAGGCCTTCCACACCGTCTTATCCGGGTGGCTCGTCAACACTCCCCGCGCTTAGGAAGCCAGCATGAAGCATGATCACGGGCGAAGGCGCCGAAGGTGTTGGGCCGTCGTCCCAGAATCCGCTCGAGCTCTCCCGTGACCCTCTTGGCCATGCCCAGCTTCGTCATCAGGTACAGTCCGCACATGACGGTGACGTAGCTTCGGTCCACGCCTTGGCGGAGCTTCTCTCTCCGGAACCTGAAAGTTGACGGATTCGAGTAGGTGATGGGCCGCTCCAGGACTTCGGTTAAGATGGCCGCCGCTTGATGGTAGGTGATCGCTTCCCCTCCCGTCAGATCGTAGGCGCGGTTGGCGTGAGAGTCGGGATTCATCAGAATCCGCGCCACCGCTTCGCCGATGTCCCGGGTATCGATGAAGCTGACCGGTGCCCGTCCGGCGGGCACGAAGACGTCGTTGCGGTCCCGGATGTCTTCCAGATGGGGGCCGGTCAGATTTTGCATGAAGAAGCTGGGCCTTAAGAAAGTATAGGCCATGCCGGAGGCGGCCAGCAGCTTCTCGATCTTCGCGTGGGGCGGAAAAGGGTTCTTCTCGATCCCCAAGAGCGACAAGAATACCACATGACGGACACCCCGGGCCTTCGCCGCCGCCACGAACGGGGCCAATTGTCCGGGATCGGACAGCGCCGGGGGGCGCATCAGGAAGATCCGGTCCACGCCGTCCAGCGCCTCGGCATAGGTAGCGGGCTCCCTAAAGTCAAACCGGACCAGCCGATACGCCTCCCCCAGCTTCTGGCGCGCATGCTCCGGGCTTGTCACAGCTCCTGTCACCTGATATCCCTGACGGTGGAGCTCTTGCGCTGCGTACAAGCCTACGTTGCCGGTGATGCCCGTAATCAGAGCATTATTCACGGATGGGTTATCCATCGATCATTCCCCCTCGTCCAGATTATGGATCAGCTTGGCCAGTGTGGCACGCAGCCGGTTGATTTCGTCGTCCTCCATCCGCTGGAGGGCGAGCCGGAGCGTTTCCTCGCTCTCCCGCATCAGCGGAGAAATCAGAGCTTCCGCTTCCTCCGTCAGCTCCACCAGCTGGGACCGGCGGTCCTGCGGATGGGTCGAGATGCGGACCCACTGCTTCTTGGACATACGTTCCAGAATGCCGGACAGCGTTGGACGGTCCATCTCGAGCCGTGCCGCAATCTGGGCGGGAGTATTCCGCCGCTCACCCGGCGTCATCTGCGCTTGATAGGCAAGATCCCGAAGCACCGACCATTGGGCTATCGTGATCCCATGCTGCTCCAGACGGGAAGAGAGCTTCCACTTCAGCCGCAATGCGGCCTTGTTCAACAGGTAGCCGATATTCGACTTTTCGGGCTCCATGGGAGTCCTCCTCACAACGAAATCGTTAGTGTGCATATAGTTAGTGTACAAACTAAATAGCTGTTACCACTATGAGGTTTCGCACATGACGCCAAAAAACAGGTTCCCCCCATAACCGTCTGTCCACGGCTGGAGGGAACCTGATGATTGGGTATAAGCTTACAGAATCCCCTTCGGGGGCATGATGGTGATCTCATCGATAAAGGCGCCATCGGGCTGACCCAAGAGATAAACCAGGTGAGCGGCCAGCGTCTCAGTGGGGATCATGTCGTCCAGGTTCGGCGTGGACTCCATGCCGTCCCAGAATGAGCTCTTGACCGAGCCCGGGATGACTGCCGTCACCTGCACGCCTTGACGGCGCAGCTCCGTCTGCAGCACCTTGGTCAAGCCCAGGAGGCCGAACTTGGAGGCGGAATAACCGGCACAGCCGGCCAGAGCCGTCGTTCCGGCGATGGACACCAGGTTCAGGATATGCCCCCTCCCCTGCTCCACCATCAACCGGCCGAAGGCTTGGGCACAGTGGAAGGCTCCCTTCAGGTTCACATCCACCATCCGGCTGAAGTCGTCCGCCGACATCTCCAACGTTCCGGCGAAGACGCCGAAGCCGGCATTGTTCACCAGGGCGTCCACGCGGCCGAACCGCTCGGCGCCCAGCCGTACGAAGGCCCGGACGGAGTCCTCGTCCGTCACGTCGAGCCCCGTCACCGCCACTTCGGCCTCAGGCGCGGCGGACTGAAGCTCAGCCGCAAGCTGCTCCAGTGCCGCCATATCGCGGGCGCCTAGCACCAGCTTGGCGCCATGCTGCGCCAGCTGCAGCGCCGTCTCCCGGCCGATGCCCCGGCTGGCGCCGGTTACGGCGACGGTCATGCCGCGCAGGCGGCTGTTCCAGTCGAACAAGCTTCCCGCCGCCGTCATGCCGTCACCCCTTGCCCGTAGGGAGCACCGCTGTATTCGAAGTAGTTCTTCTCCGTCTCATACAGCCCCACCTTCGACAGCTGAGGCAGCACCGGGGCGAGCAGGTCCCAGATCACCTTGACGAAGTTCTCCGAGGTGGGATTCAGCTCGCGGAACTCGACTGTGTCGAGATTCAGGTTTTTGTGATCGAAGCGCTTGATGATCTCCCGGTTCACCGCACCGTCCAGATCCGTCAGGTTGATGATCATCCCGGTGACGGGGTCCGGCGTTCCTTCCACCGTCACTTCCAGATAGTAGTTGTGCCCGTGTCCGTGTGGATTGTTGCACTTCCCGAACAGACGCAGGTTCTCTTCATCGGAGAGCGCCGCGGCATGCAAACGGTGGGCGGTGCAGAAATGATATTTTCGCGTCAGCTTGATCATGGAACCGCGCTCCTTTTCGGAATAGAGGTAGGGGTTCTCCCGGAGACGGATCCGGTGCAGCTCGCAGCCGGGCATTCCGCCCTCCAGAGACTCCCACAGATAAGTCACCAGATTCTCAGTGGTCGGAATCCGTTCGGAGAAGTAGGGAACCTCGCGGTCCAAAAATTTGCCGTCCAGCTCCCGGTCCAGGAAGCTGCCGACCACCCGGTCCACCTCCGTAATGTTCACCACCATGCCGCTCCGTTCGTCCACCGGCCCCCGGACCATAACCTCCAGCGTATAATCGTGTCCATGGCCGCTGGGGTTGCTGCAGGGTCCGAAGACACGCTCGTTCTCCTCTTGGCTCCAGGAAGGCACCCGGTACACATGAGCGGCAGAAAAATACAGCTTGCGCGACATATAAACCATGCTCAAGTCCGTTCCCTCCTTCATTCTGATCTTCATGCGGTCCGATCAGGTTCTGGCCGAGCGCTTCGCGTTGCTGAAGACGGCTTCCACCGTCCGGCACACCGCTTCGTAGCTCAGCGCCAGATCCGACAGATTCTCCCGCAGGCTCTCCACCTTCTGGCGGCCGTCATGCCGGATGGCGTTCTTCGCAAGCAGCATGTCGTCCACCATCTCCGCGTTCAAGAGATGGATCTCCATATTCCGCTGGCTTCGCAGACGGCGCAGCGGCTCCTGGTACGTCTTCTTCAGATCGAAGAGCCTCTGCTCCAGCTCCGCTTCGATCTTGCGCTCGTGCATCTGGCGGAGCACCGTAAAGTACGAGAACCGGGATTTCACCCGGCCGGTCCCCAGCGAGTACAGTTCATCCAGGAAGTACCCCAGCTTATCCAGCACGGAGAACACCCGGATAATCGCATTCTTATAGAAATAGAGGTAGCGGCGGTAGTGATCCCGCTCCTCCTCCTTCATGTCCTCGACATAGGCGGCTTTGACGAAACGGGCGAATTTCTCGGCGGCGTACTTGCTTTCCTCCAGCTCGTCGAGGGCATCCCGGAAGCCGGTGGCCCACAGCTCCAGCCTCGGGATGGCATGGGCGTCCGTAGTCTTGGAGGGGTGCCCCTTGGGGCCCAGCCGCTCCAGCTTGGTCCGGTAAGCGTCAATCGCTTCAAAGGCCTTCAGGAGCTCGCCTTGGTCCACCCGCTTGGGTTCGTTGAACAGGATGCGGAGCAATCGGGATCCCCCTTCATACGTGTCTTCTAGGCAAAATATTCGTTCCAGCGCCGGTCCACCAGAGACACGACATCGTCCCTCGGGATCAGCTCGTCCGGGTAGCCGGGCTTCATGCGGGCATCGATGATGATTGGCAGCTCATAAGCAATATGGTTGCGCTCAACCCGGGAGCGGGCGTAAATGTCCGTCGCCGGATTGAAGCGGGTGAAGACGGACCAGAGGAAAGCCGTCTGGTCCTCCGCACAATTGGCGTCATCCGCCACGATAACGAGCGGCCATTCAGCCAGCCTATCCCCGGACTCTTCCGCCAGGCGGGCCGCCAGCTCCGGATCCTCCGTGTAAGACGGGCCGGATACGACGAGACAGCCGCGGCAGTAGATCTTCAGGCCCCGGACGCCGGGCAGGTCGCCGCCCCGGTATACCCCGGGCAGCTGCCGGACGGGCTGGCCGACGCCCAAGAGCAGCGCCTTGCTGCCATGGTTCAGGCGGCCGCCGGTATAGTCCAGCGTGTCATGGGACGTGTGATTGAAGATGAACAAATCCTCGGACGGATTGAAGCGCTCCAGCACCGACTCCAGCAGCTCGGGGAACCGGGACAGATCCTGGGGCCGGTCCGTCACGATCAGGAACTTGGTCAGCGTCAGCTGGCCTTCCCCGAGGATGCGGAACGCGGAAGCCAAGGCCTCCCTCCGGTAGCTCTCCCGGACCACGGCGGCAGCCAGGGCGTGGAAGCCCGTTTCCGCGTAGGTCCACAGGTCCTTCACCCCCGGCATGGCTATGGGGAACGCCGGAGACAGGAGCCGCTGCAGGAACTCGCCCAGGTAGTAGTCCTCCTGGCGGGGCTTGCCCACCACGGTGGCCGGGTAAATCGCATCCTTACGGTGCCATATATGGTTGATGTTGAATACAGGAAAATCATGGGTCAGCGAGTAGTAGCCGTAATGATCGCCGAACGGCCCCTCCGCCCGCCGGACGCGGGGCGGAACCGAACCGCAGATGGCGAATTCCGCCTCCGCCACAAGACGGTGGCCGCCCATGGGATTGTCGGCCAGCTTCAGCTTCTCGCCCAAGATCAGCGAGGCCATAAGCAGCTCGGGCAGCTGCTCCGGGAGCGGCGCAATGGCGGATGCGATCAGGGCAGGAGGGCCGCCCAGGAATACGGTGACCGGCAGGGCTTCATTCCGGAGCTCCGCCTCATGGTGGTGGAAGCCGCCGCCCTTATGGATCTGCCAATGCATTCCCGTCGTGCTCCCGTCGAACACCTGCATCCGGTACATGCCCAGATTGTGCTGCCGGGTGGCCGGGTGCTCCGTGTAGACGAGAGGAAGAGTAACGAACGGTCCCCCGTCCTCCTGCCAGCTGGTGATGACGGGGAGCTTGGCCATCTTGTCCCGCCGGTCGCATACCTGGAGGACGGGAGCGGCAGCCGGGTTCACCGTCTTGGTGCCCACCTTCAACAGCTCCCAGAGAAGCCCCTTCTCCTGCCACAGAGAAGAGGGCTTGGGCGGAAGCAGCGTATGTACGGCCTGGACGGTCCGCTTCATCAGCTCCTCGGGTCTCGGGCCGAAGGCCAGATCCACCCGCCGGCGGGTGCCGAACAGGTTCGTCACCACCGGGAAGGCGCTGCCCTTCACGTTGGTGAACAGGAGGGCGGGCCCGCCCTCGTCGATGACGCGGCGGTGAATCTCCGCCAGCTCCAGATAGGGATCGACGGGGGCTTCGATGACCGCCAGGTCTTTTTCACGGCGGAGGGTATCGATGAAGGATCTCAGGTTGTCAGTTAACAAGGGAGACCTCCTCCTTGCTGCTGCGCGAGATGAGTAAGGTCAAGGCCGACAGGTAGCTCAACGTGCCGAACAAGCCGGCGATGAGCATGGCATGGATTAAGCCCGCAAGCAGATACCAGTCCGAGCCCAAGGAGAACGTTACGAAGGCGCCGCTGGCAGCCTGAAGCATGACCAGATAGAAGGACAGGGCGGCATAGGTCCGGATCTCCTTCGGGTAACGGGCCTGCTTCGCTTCATAGGCGAGCCGACCGATCAGAAGCAGCAGAAGGACGGCCCCGATCCGGTGCACGAAGACGATGCCGCTGGCGCCGGTCAGGTCGGGGATCAGCTCCCCGTTGCACAGGGGCCAATCCCTGCCGCAGCCGCCGGACGATTGTGTATGGCGCACATAAGCGCCCAGATAGACCACCGCATAGCAGTAGATCGTCACCAGCCAGGACAGGTTCCGGAGCCGGCCCATTCCCTGCGAGCGGCGGGCCATGTCGGCCAGCTCGGTCCGGTGGCGGGCGGCGGCCTCCTCCGGCGCAGCCGAGGGATCGTGATCCCGGGTGACGACGGCTAGAAGCAGCGTACAGGCGAAGGCGATCAGGGAGAAGCCGAAGTGAAGCGCCAGCACCGGAGGGGACTGGGGCCACATGACGGCGAAAGCTCCCATCAGGGCCTGGATGACAGTGAAGATCAGAGCCCCGGAGGCATAGAAGCGGACATCGCGGCGTCTGGAATACCGCCAGGCAGCCAGGAAGGAGGCCAGTACCAGAATGCCGGTGATGCCCGTCACGAACCGGTGGCTGTATTCAATCAACGACTCGATGGTGTAAGCGGGAACAAATTTGCCGTTGCACAGCGGCCAGTCGTCTCCGCAGCCGCGCCCCGACTCGGTCTTCGTGACCAGGGCGCCCATCACCAGCACCAGAAACATCAGGATGCAGGTCCATAAGGCCAGTCGTTTCATCTGTTTGTTCATACGGGTTCCTTCTCCGATCAAGAGGGTAAATAAGAATATTTATCAACAAATTTCATTATATCGGCTTTTATAAAGCGAAGCCAATTTAATATGTGACAAACTTTCGAACGGACAGGAACGGCATCGATCTCCCGATTTTCAGCGAATCAGTCCAACAAAAAAGACCGCACCATGGCGGTCTCTCGTCCGAAGCGAATTATGCCCCAAGCGCTTCCGCTACCTGCAGGGAGCGGTCGAGGAACTGCTCGATTTCCTCCCGGGTTTTGCGGAGCTTGGACACGAAGCGGGTGATCTCCTCCCCTTGACGGAACACGATGAAGCTGGGAATGCCCAGGATGTTGTATTCGGAGCATAGCTCCGCCAGATCGTCGCGGTCCACCACGATGAATTGAAGCCGATTCTCGTACTTCTTCTCCACGTCCGGCATAAACGGTTCGATATAATGGCAATCCTTGCACCAAGTGGTCTTAAAAACGGCAACGGTCGGCAGTGGTCCCGCGACCTGGCTTCTGAAATCCGCCTCTTTACGGATCTCGATCATCAGGAGTCCCTCCTTATCGGGTGTGATATTTTCCTCTTTATAACACGATATGACCCCCTAGTCAAATCTTACTATTTACAGTATATAGTAAAAGTGATATCATGACAGTATCAATCCCATATCATTCGGAATGTTCCTGTTCCGATAGGAGGAGCACCTATGATTCAAGAGAAGCAAGCATGGAAAGTGAACGGGTTTGTCGGTTTGTTGGCCTTTGCCGCATTGCTGGGACTGGCGGTTTATGCGACGGTCTTGAAGCAGGCGGTGCCAGCCGTTATTCTGTATACGGTCGCTTTTGTCCTGATGACGATGTTCACCGTCGTCCAGCCGAACCAAGGGGTTATCGTCGCCTTCTTCGGCGATTACAAGGGCACCATCCGCCAGAGCGGCATGTGGCTGACCCTCCCGTTCTCCGGCCGGCGCAAGGTGTCCCTGCGGGTCCGCAACTTCAATAGCGTGAAGCTGAAGGTCAACGATGTGGAGGGCAACCCCATCGAGATCGCTGCGGTCATCGTATTCCGCGTGGTGGATACGGCCAAGGCCTTGTACGATGTAGACAATTATTCCCAGTTCGTCGAGATCCAGAGCGAGACGGCTCTGCGTCATGTTGCCAGCAAGTATCCTTATGACAACCTCTCGGGAGAAGGTCTGTCCCTCCGGGGGCATGCCGACGAGGTGGCCGGCGAGCTGTCCCGGGAGCTTCAGACCCGGCTGATCATTGCCGGCGTTGAGGTGATGGAAGCCCGTTTGACCCACCTGGCCTATTCCACCGAGATTGCCAGCGCCATGCTGCAGCGTCAGCAGGCTGCCGCGATCATCTCCGCCCGGCAGAAGATTGTGGAAGGCGCCGTCGGCATGGTCCAGCTGGCCATCTCCCAGCTTCAAGAGCAAGGCGTCATCGAGCTGGATGACGAGCGCAAGGCGGCCATGATCAACAATCTGATGGTAGCCATCGTGTCGGACCGGGCCGCCAGCCCCGTCATCAACACGGGCTCCGTCTACTAAGCGGGAGCCTTCGGACGGCCGTGCCTCCGAAGAAGAGCTTCCCCTTGCGGATCGATCCGCAGCTCTATGACGCGCTGGAGCGTTGGGCCGCCGACGAATTCCGCAGCGTCAACGGGCATCTGGAGTTCCTCCTTCGGGAGGCGCTCCAGAAGGCCGGCCGCCTTCCTGGCCGGCCCCGGTTCAAGGAGGAGTCCCCCGAATAAGGGGACTCCTCCTTATGCAAGAAGCCTCTCCCGGATCCTGTACCCGGGAGAGGCTTCTTATGTTAGTTGCGGATGATGCTGACTACCCAGTTGGCATCGTCCCAACGGACTTCAGCGCCGAACTGCTCGGCGATGATCCGGACCGGAACGAAGGTATAGTCGCCGGTCAGAACCGCTTTGCCCCGCTCCAGCTCGATGGGCTTGCCGTCTACGAGAACGGTTTTGCTGCCGATGGTGAACAGGAGGGTCTTGCCGGAGAGGATATCCGTAACCTGCACCTGTTGGGTTGCCTCGATCCACTTCACTTCCGCGTCCAGATTCTCGGTTACGAAGCGAACCGGAACCATCGTCACTTCCTCCGCTTGATCCACGTAAGGCGTATCCGAAGCGCCCGGCTCCACGCCCTTGGCAGACGGAAGCACCAGGTGCTTGCGGGTGGCCTTCAGCTCCTTCACGAGAAGCTGGTAAGCGGCGGAATCCTTATCCAAGCCCTTGATGTAGCGGGCCATGGAGGAGGGCTTCGACAGATCCAGCGCCTTGGAGGTATCTACGCTGTCCGCCTTGATGGCCCCGCCGATGTTCCACAGATCCGACGTTCCCTTCACCTTCAGGCCCGTTACGGCACCATCGTACAGCTTCAAGCCGCTCAGCTGAAGGTCATACGCATACCGGCGCACCTGCAGGTCCTTGTCGACGTAAAGGTCCAGCTTCATGACATTGGACTTGTTCAGATACGGCGCCATGGGGCCGAAGCCGCTCAGGTCATCGGCCAGCTCGCGAAGCACCTGCTTCACGAGAGCCACGCCCAGTCCTTTCATCGGAGAATCGCCGACAACGCCCACGACGATCTGCTCGATCAGCTTATCCCCGTTCTCCGTGTCCGCCAGCAGGTTCATGATGCCTTTCCGGATGATTTGACCCAGTTGTTCGCCGGTCAAGGAGACGTGAATCACCTTTGCGTCCAGCGCCTGGCCGTTGACGGTAACTTTCTCATCCGTGACGGTTAGACCTTCCGGGTTCGGCATATATTTCAGTAAGGAGGGACCATGCTTCTCCAGAAGCTCCTGCCAATTCAGAGAGCTCAGATCGAAGCCGAAGCCTGCCGCAGGACCTTCCTTCTTCTTGCCGCCCGCCATATTCTTGGCGTCGCCCATCAGGAGCGGAACGGCTGAGCCTTGAAGCACAACGGCCAATTCTTCACCGGATTGGTAAGCCTGGAACGGCACCTTGCTTGCGCCGTACTGAAGCTCGCCCGCCATGGAGCTCTTCGTCTTGGATTCCTGCTTCACTTGGGAGACGACCAGCTTGCCGGTGCGGATCGCCGACAAATCCGGCTTGCCTTCCCCTTGGGCGCCGAGCTCCAGCTCGAAGGACACCTGGTGCGAGCCTTCGTAGGATGAAGCATTCATGGCATTCTGCATGACTTTCTCGAGATCGACTCCACCGACGGTCGTACAGCCCGCCAACAGGCTCAGCACCAGAACGGTCGTGCCGAGGAGGGCCAGTATTCGCTGCTTCATGGATTACGCTCCTTTTCATCCCACATAATAAGAATTCTTCTATATCTTAACATGCTCTTCCTAGTACCGGAAGAGGCCAGGGGGGAAACGAAGTGATGCAAACGAACGGTTCTGCCGGGGGCGGACGTCCCGATTGGGGTCGAAACATGCTGAACTGGCTCGTCAGCGGAGCCAAGCTGCTCCAGACCAAATGGGACAGCTGGAAGACAGAGGGGGAGCTGCTCTCTCTTGCAGGGAGCCTGAATGTCACCCGGGAGGAAACCGCCAGGCTGCGAAAGGAATGGAGCCGGATTCTGTCCTCTCCCCCGGAACCTGCGGCTCCTGCCGCGGAGGAGAAGACGCTGCTGAACCGCATCCAACAGGCTGCCGAAGCCGCCAACCGTAACAATGTGACCCGAACGGCCGCTTATTGGGAGCTCTACCGCAAGCACCCGGAGCTTCATTGGGCATTCCTCGCCCACATGGTGTCCCGCAACGGCGGCTGGGCCATGACGGATCTGCAGGGCGAGCTGCTCCCCCGCATTCTCGACCGCCAGGAGCGCCGGGATCTGTTCCTGTTCCTGGAGCGGGCCAACGCCCTGATCTTCCAGGATGCGTACCCCCAGCTCCTGCTCTACGCCGAGAGCCTGAAGGCCGGACGCCCCCTCTTCCACCTGCTTCCCCTCCTTCACGTCTCCGCCTTCATGCGGCCTGCTTGGGAGCTGTTCTGGGCGAACCGGAATTCTTCTCCGGCGCTCACTCTCTGCCTCATCATCAACGAACAGAATTATATACAGGGGCGGGTGGTGGAGAACGGCTATTACCAGAAGCAGGTGCTGAATACGCTTGCCTTCCAGGCCCAATCCCTCCTCCAGCTGAACCAGGTGTTCTTCCCGTACCGGTCCGGTGAAGACAAGGGTTACCGATTGGCGGGAGCCATTCTGGAGGATTTCACGAGCCTGGACGAGAGGATCGGCATCGGCAAGGCGCTGTACGGCATCCTCTTCGGCATCCCGGAGCTTCGGGTGAGTGCGGCGGCATTCGCCGCGCAGCATCCCCACACCGGCTCCCGCGCCGACTACCATCCCAAACTCTTCTCCGCCGTCAAAAAAGCCCCTCCGTCCACTAGCTACACGGAGAGGCTTCAAGGCTGCGGGCTGCGCCCCGGCGCTTACCCGCTGTACAGTCCTCCGCTGCAAGCCGCGTGGAAGGACCATCCGGTGGAGAAGCCCGAGCGCTATGATTGGTTCAAGGATCCGAAGGCCGCCTCCTGGCTCGGCTCTATACGGGTGCCGGCGTCCTTCGAGATGACCGCCGACGCTTGTACGGCGCTGCAGAAGATCGAGCTGGCCGTGCTGGCCGCCGAGACGGTGGGGCTGGACGAGGATGGCCATTAGCCCGGCTGCGGCCCGCGTTCTCTGCATCCTGCATACATACCGCTAGCCTCTGCGGCTCAGCTTGGCCAGCACTTTGCGGACCGGAGCCGGCAGATCGGCGGCGTCCGCCTTGGTATACACCCGGGTCGCCATCAGCAGGACCGGGTACAAGAGCACGCACACGCCGCTGACCACAGCGGCATTCACGAAGTAGTTCACCTTGCCGGGGAACCAGGTCACGTATTCGTTGGTCAGCCATTCCAGCGGCAGGCCAACGGCAACGATGACCACCGTCGTGATGCCCAAGCCCAGCCAACGGCGTCTCGTAAACATGACGTAGTCCACCTGGCGGCGGAGCTCCCGGAGGTTCAGCACCATCATGACGACGAAGCAAAGTGCCGTCGCGGACATGATGCCGTAAATGCCGAACCACATGGACAGCAGATAGCTGCCCGCCAGCTTGCAAGCCAGACCGACGAATACGTACAGAACCAGCTTCCGCATGGACCCGAGGCCCATCAGGATGGAGCCGGACGTCTGCATGACGATCTGGAACAGGGCCGTCACCGTCAGGAAGGCGATGAGCCCGTTGCCGTTCTCCCCCGTCAGGTACTTGAACTGGTCTACGGGGAACATGGCCGCGTTAACGGGACGCGCCGCGATGGCGATAGCCAGAACGGCAGGCAGGCCCGTGATGACGGACAGCTGCAGCGCCTTGGTGGCCTGCTGCCGCACGGCATCCATATCCTTCCGCGCATAGGCGGAGGAGACGATGGGCACGACGGATTGGCTGAGCGCGATGGCCAGGATGATCGGGATGCCGGCCAGGGACTGAGCCCGTCCGGTCAGGATGCCCAGGAGCTCCTTGGCTTCACCGGCCCCCATCTGCCCCTGCAGAAGGGTGATGACCGTCGACGAATCGATGAAATAAATCAGCGGCACCGTCATGCTGAACAGCACGATGGGCACCGACACCTTGAAGATGGTGCCGTAGATGCTGCGGAACCGGATGGCCTCCGCCTGGGCCTGTCCCTTGCGGGCCAGCTCGGCAATGCCCTCGCGCTCATCGGCGCGACGCAGCCGCATGTAATAGTAGATCAGCACGGCCACGGCTCCCACGCTGCCCATCACGCCCCCGAAGGAGGCGCCGCCGATGGCCCATGTCTCTCCCCAATCCAGCTTCAGGAGGAGGTAGGCCAAGCCCACGGCCGTGATCAGACGGGCGATCTGCTCGACGATCTGGGACAGGCCGTTCGGCATCATCATCCGCCGGCCCTGGAAGTACCCCCGCATCATGGCGATCAGGGGGAACAGAATCAGCGCCGGGGCCAGGGCCCGGATGGACAGGACCGCGTCGGGATCCTTCGCCACCTCGTTCGCGTAATACGGGGCGAAGAGGATCAGGATCGCGGTCATGACCACACCGGCCGCCAAGGCGAATTGGATGGCGGCCTTGTAGATGCGGTTGGCTTCGGCTACGAGGCCGAGCTCCATTTTTTCGGAGACCAGCTTGCTCAGGGCGCTCGGAATCCCGGCGGTGGCGATGGTGAGCAGGGGCGTGTAGATGTTGAAGGCGATGCCGAAGGTGGCCATCCCCGTGTCGCCGATCAGGTAGACCAGCGGAATCCGCTGGACAACCCCGAGAACCCTGGCTACGAGCGCAGCCAGGGCCAGGATCATGGTGCCTTTGATGAGGGAGTCTTTAGACATGCAATGGTTGTTCCTTCCCTATGAAGTCCGTTTGTTCTACCACAGCCAAGCGATGATGAAGACGACGATCATGATCAGCTGCAGGATGATCTTGGCCGCTGTGCTCGTGAAGAACCCGACCAACGCTCCCCAGCCTGCCATCATGGCACTGCGGGCGTCCTTGCCGGCAATCAGCTCGCCGATGACCGCCCCCAGGAAGGGACCGATCAGGAGGCCGGCCACCGGGATGACGAATGGCCCCAGGATGATGCCCAAGGTACTGCCGATGACCGAAGCCCGGGTTCCGCCGAAACGCTTGACGCCCCAGGCGCCCAGCGCATAGTCCGCTACGAACACCACCACGACGATGGTCGTCTCGATGAACCAGAACCAGAAGCCGAAATCGCTCCATGAGATCATCAACCCGTATACGAAGAAGGCCGCATAGACGGCCAGCACGCCGGGCAGTACCGGGTATACGGCTCCTGCCATTCCCACGATGAACAGCACGACGATCAGAATCCACGCGATTATCGTAAGCGTCATGAGATCCCCCTCACTCCAATCCGAAAATGTATCTCCGGATAACCCGGGCCACGCCGTCCTCGTCATTCGTCGCCGTTACGGCGTCCGCTTCCGCCTTGACCTCGTCCTGGGCATTGCCCATGGCCACGCCCAGCCCGGCCTCCCGGATCATGGACAGGTCGTTCTCGCTGTCGCCCATGGCGATCACCTGGGACATCTCCAAGCCCAGGAACTCACACACGTCGCGCAGGCCGCTGGCTTTGGAGATTCCCAGCGGGTTCAGTTCAATGTTGAACGGATGGGAGTTGGTGATCTCCAGGGTACCCCAGCCCTCCAGCGTCTTGCGGATGGCCGGCAGCTTAACGGGATTCTCCGAATAGTACCCGAATTTGAGCCAGCCCATGGCTTCCTCGGCCTCAGGTGTCTTCGGCCAATTCTCCCGGTTGAAGATGCCTTGAACGGCATACGCCCAATACCAGACGTCATAATCCAGCGCCATCTTCCGCATGGTGCGGATCCAATCGAGCGGCATCAGCGTCCGCTTGTACAGCTCGTTCGGCGTACGCCACACCTCGCTGCCGTTGACCAGCACCATGGGGGTCTCCAGGCCGAGCTGCTCAGCATACGGCAGCGCGCTCTGGCGTCCCCGGCCGGTGGAGAACATCACCGCAATGCCGGCCCGGGAGGCTTCTCCGATCCAACGCCGGTTTTCCCCGGAAATTTCCTTCTCCTCGTTCAAGAGGGTGCCATCCATATCCAGCGCAAGCATACGGTAAGGGGTTGTCAGGTTCACATGGGCCTCCTTGTGGGGGAAATATGATCATGTTCGGGATCAGATGGCTGCTGCGGCTCCCTGCGGCTGCTCCTGCATATAGGCGGAGTGCCATAGCGCGAAGCAGTACATGACCCACAGCTTGCGGGCATGGTCCTGAACGCCGTTCTTATGCTCCTGGAGCATCCGTTCGACGGCCCCCATATGGACATAGGAATCGATGCCGCTGGCGCGGATCTCTTCCAGCATCCGCCCCGCGTAAGGGCCCTTCAGCCAATCGCGCAGGGGAACGGGGAAGCCCAGCTTCGGACGGTTCAGGATGAAGTCCGGAATAATGCCCTCCATCGCCTTGCGGAACACGTACTTGGTGGTGCCGCCGGCGATCCGGTGGCTCACGTGGATCCGGCGGGCCAGCTCGAACAGCTCCTTGTCGAGGAACGGGACCCGGAGCTCCAACGAGTGGGCCATGGTCATTTTGTCAGCCTTCATCAGAATGTCGCCGGGCATCCACAGGTTCATGTCGATGTACTGCATCCGGGACACCGGGTCCAGGTGGGTGGTCCGCTTGTAGTAGTCGCCGGCGATCTGGACCGGGTTCTTGTAGGTCCGGAGCAGGTCCCCGCCGATGCGAAGCAGCTCGGCCTTCATGTCCTCGGTGTAGATCTTGGCGTTGCCCAGGAAGCGCTCCTCCAGCGGCGTCGTACCGCGCAGGAGGAAGTTGCGCCCCTTCATGCCGGACGGCAGCACGCTGAACATCTGGTGAAGGGTCCGCTTCAGGCCGAGAGGCATCCAATCGAAGCCCCGAAGCGAATGGGGCTCCCGGTAAATCCGGTAGCCGCCGAACAGCTCGTCGGCGCCTTCGCCCGACAGCACGACGGTAACGTGCTCGCTGGCCAACTCAGCTACATGGTACAAGGCGATGGCCGATGGGTCCGCCACCGGCTCATCCTGATGCCAGACGGCGGTGGGAACGGCGTCGAAAAATTCTTTTTCGGTGATGATCTTGGAATAATGCTCCGTGCCGAGCGCCGCCGCCGTTTCCTTGGCGATGACCGTCTCGTTGTTGGTCCCCTCGAAGCCGACGGAGAAGGTCCGGATGGGCTCGATGGCGCGCATGTGGGCTGCAATGGCCGTGGAATCGATGCCGCTGGACAGGAAGCAGCCCCGCTCCACGTCACTGACCATATGGTGGGAGACGGACTCCTTCAGACGGGCCCGCAGCTCCTCGATGTCGTCGTTCAAGCTCCGCTTGACCGGCTCGAACATGGGATCCCAGTACTTGCGCAGGCGATGGGTACCATCCGCCTTCACCGTGATGGTGGTGGCCGGCGGAAGCTTGTGAACCCCCTCGAACATGGTGTCCGGATCCGGCACGTACTGGAACGTCAGGTAAGAGAGCAGGCTCTCGGGCCGGATGCTCCGGCGGAGACCCTCGGCAGTCAGGATGCTCTTGATCTCCGAGCCATAGATGAAGCGGCTGCCGGACAGATGGTAATAGAACGGCTTGATGCCAAAGTGGTCCCGCGCGCAGAACAGCTGCCGCTTATTCTTATCCCAGATCGCGAAGCTGAACATGCCCCGAAGATGCTTGACGCACTCCTCGCCGTGTTCCTCGTACAAATGGACGATGACTTCGGTATCGCAATGGGTTTTGAAGATATGCCCCCTATCGATGAGCTGGGAACGCAGGGTCTTGTAGTTGTAGATTTCTCCATTGAAGGTGATCCAGACGGTTTCGTCCTCGTTGGCGAGAGGCTGGTGCCCTTCCTTGATGTCGATGATCGACAGCCTTCGGAACCCGAGTCCGATGCCCGGATCCGTATAGAATCCAAAATCGTCGGGACCCCTGTGGACGATCACGTCGGTCATCCGCTTCAACACATTCATATCGGGTACGCTTCCGTCAAACATCATCATGCCGGTTATGCCGCACATCGCCTAACACTCCAAACTTTGCCATCCCTATGGGACCGGATATTTTTTAACGTCGCCGCGTAAAAGCCGCTTTTTTAACGATATATAAGTATAGCATAAGTTGAAAGGGACACCAAAGACGCTCCTCCCCCGAATCCCCCCTTAATCCGGTGTATTCACCCAAAATCACTGCTAAAACCTTACGAGGCTCTTTTCTGAAAAAAGACTTCCAGGTAGCGCCTCTAGCTGGCTCAAGGCCGCTTCCGCACAAAAAGCCGGACTCCGCTAACCGAAGTCCAGCCTCAAATAACTGCAAAAACAGCCTTATGCCCCACTTACCGAAGCTCCCATTCTTCCCTTAGCAGCTCATACTCCACGGAGGACTGCAAGTTCCCCAGCTGGTCTCTCCAGGAGTCTATTCGCACCGCCGTCCGCCGAAAGCCTAGCTTCTCGTACACATGCTGCGCCCGTTCGTTGCTCAGATTGGTGTCCAGCACGATCCTCGTATACCCGACCCCGTAAACCAGTCAGCTGATCAGCATGCGTAGATAAGCTGTACCGTGGCCTTGACCGCGGCTTCCGGGGTCACAGATCTTGATGCCGATCTCGGCTGTCCTCTCCACTGCCGTCCGGTAATTCATCTCCCCGACGGGCACCCCCGCCAACTCCAGAATAAGCCGCCGTCCCCGGTCCGAATCCGCCGCCAGCTTCGCGGCCACTTCCTCCTCCGTCGTGCCGAGAGTCCCTTCGGGAACCCTGCGTGGGCCATGACCTCTCCATCGTTCCACCATTCGCATAACGTCCGCGCATCCGTGGCTGCTGCACTTCGGATGAGCAGCTCTCCCTGCTTCAGCTCCATCTTGTTCTCCCCTTGGGACTGCATTCCCCCGCTCCCCTGAAAAAGGGCCACTTATCCTCCCATATTCACCGACTCACCCGTAATCGGGCCGATGTTGTTTTCTCGTTCTCGTTCCACAACCCTTCCGTCTGATCAACGGCACATTTGCCCTTCGTTCTTCACAATCCCCTTCGTCAGACTCCATGAAAGGCATTTTTGCCTTTGGTTGGGGAGAAGACTCTCCCTTTTCACTTCTACTGGACAACAAACGGCACATTTGCCCTTGAACTCGGAGGATTGTTTTTATCTGAGCAACCAAAGGCATTTGTGCCGTTGGCTGCGGAGCTCGAACGATGCTTCCCATAAAAAAAAGCGGAAGCCCACAAGGCTTCCGCACTTACACCGCCTGACCGGCAGGCCCCCTGCGTCTCAGGCGGCGCTTCTTCCAGACCAGGCCATGGGTCGGGGACAGCAGGAACGCCAGTGCGAACAGCACGCCCGCCACGCTGATCATCGCTCCCGCGATGGAAGCATCCAGGGCCGCCGCGATGAAGTAGCCCAGCACCGCCGAGACGGAGCCGATCCCCATGCTCAGAAGAATCATGATGCTCAGGCGCTCCGTCAGAAGATAGGCCGTGGCCGCCGGCACCACCAGCATGCCCACCACCAGAATGGCGCCGACGCTCTCGAAGGAGGCGACGGTCGTCACGGAGACGAGCCCCATGAGCAGGTAGTGGAACAGCGCCACCGGAATACCCAAGGCCGCCGCGAGGGCCGGGTCGAAGGCACACAGCTTGAATTGTTTGTAGAAGAGCCCGATCATGCTCAGGTTCAGCCCCAACGCGATCCCTAGGGCCCATACGGCCTTGGGGCCGATGTCCGAGCCGCCCACCGTCAGGGTATCCCAGCCGGTGTAGGCGATCTCGCCATACAGCACGCAGTCCAGATCCAGATCCACCTGGCGGGTGAACAGGCTGATCAGCACCACACCCACGGAGAACAGAGCGGTGAAGACCACTCCGATGGAAGCATCGGATTGTACACCCTGCTGGTGGAACATCTGGATCAAGAAGACGGTGACCAGGCCCAGGACGGAAGCGCCCAAAAGCATCGGCAGCGAATCCCGCGTCCCGCTGATCAGGAAGGCGATGACGATGCCGGGCAGCACCGAGTGGCTGATGGCGTCCCCGATCATCGACATTCTGCGGAGCACCAGGAAGCTGCCTACCGCCCCGCAGGCGGAGGCCGCCAGAATGCCGGTTAGGATGATCCAGAATCCGTTCATGCCTGCTCCCCCTTCCCATGAACCTTCAACGGAGCCGCAGAGGCACCGGCCCCCGGAACCCTACCGGAGGCGCCTGCCAGGCTGCTCCGCTCCAGAAGCAGCTCCCGCTTCGCCGATCGCCGCAACAGCAGCTTCGCCAGGACGCCCCGGCCGGGAGCCAGCAGCACCGACAGCGTGAACCAGACGGTGGCCGCCAGAACGCTTAAGGGTCCGGTCGGCAGATTGCCCGCCGCCGTGCTGGCCCAGGTGCCGAAGAAGCCCGAGAGGGCTCCGAACAGTCCGGACAGAGCGGTCATCACGCCCAGACGCTCGGTCCAATACCGGGCGGACACCGCCGGCGTAATGAGCAGCGCGGACATGAGCACCACGCCCACCGCCTGGATGCCGACGACCACCGCCACCACGAGCAGGAGCATCATCAGCTGATCCAGCCAGCCCACCGGCAGCCCGATGCCCCGGGCGAAGCCCGGATCGAAGCTCAGCAGCTTGAATTCCTTGAACAGCAGCACGCAGATGCCGACCAGCAGCACGGAGACGCCGGCCATGACGGTCACGTCACTGCCGTTCAATGCCGCCGCCTGACCGAACAGGAACTTGTCGAGACCGCT
This sequence comes from Oryzibacillus soli, assembly GCF_051594765.1. Taxonomy (NCBI): domain Bacteria; kingdom Bacillati; phylum Bacillota; class Bacilli; order Caryophanales; family Paenibacillaceae; genus Oryzibacillus; species Oryzibacillus soli. The sequence goes on along the minus strand of NZ_JBPPGJ010000008.1, from coordinate 87,271 downwards.
CTGATTGCCGCTGCCGCTGTGCTGGATCATGGTCAAGAGCACGATGCCGAAGCCGAAGAAGACCGACAGCACGATGCCCAGCGCCGCATCCTGCTTCACCCGGGAATGCCGGGTGATCCAGCCGATGCCCAAGGTGGCGATCAAGCCGGCGGCGGCAGCTCCGATCAGGAAGATCCCCACCGACTTGATGCCCGTCAGCATGAAGGCGATGCAGATGCCCGGCAGCGCCGCATGGGACAGGGCATCGCCCATCAGGCTCATCTTGCGGAGGTAGGCGAAGGAGCCCAGCACCCCGCTGCCCAAGCCCAGCAGCATGCAGCCTAGCAGGATCCAGCGGATGTTCGGGTCCTGCAGAAGTCCGAAGAGGTTCTCCATCCCGCTCACCTCGCCGTGACGGTGACGGAGCTTCCGCCGCCGTCACGGTCCAGAATGGCCAGCCGTCCGCCGTAAGCCGCGTGCAGATGCTGGGCGGTGAAGGTGGTCTCCACAGGTCCCGAGGCCACCACCGTCTCGTTCAGCAGGAGCACATGGTCGAAATATTCCTTCACGGTGGACAGATCGTGATGGACGACCAGCACGGTCTTGCCCTCCGCCTTCAGCTGGTTCAAGAGGGTGATGATGGCCTTCTCCGTAGCCGCATCCACCGCCGCGAACGGTTCATCCATAAAGTATAAGCTGGCATCCTGCGCCAGCGCCCGGGCCAAAAACACCCGCTGCTGCTGCCCGCCGGATAGCTGGCTGATCTGCCGTCCGGCAAAATCGGCCATGCCCACCTTATCGAGGCATTCCAGAGCGATGGCCTTCTCCTTGGCCCCCGGGCGGCGGAACCAGCCCAGGTGGCCGTAGCGGCCCATCATCACCACGTCCAGGGCGCTGGTGGGGAAGTCCCAGTCCACCGACTCCCGCTGGGGCACGTAGCCCACCTGCTTGCGGGCTTCCGCATATGGCTTGCCGAAGAAGCGGACCTCCCCCTCGAGCCGGGGGATCAAGCCCAGGGCCGCCTTGATCAGCGTCGACTTGCCGGCGCCGTTGGGGCCGACCACACCGATCAGCTTGCCTTCGGGCGCTTCGAAGCTGACCTCCCTTAAGACCGGCTTCTTATGATAAGCCACTGATAAATGCCGGATGCTAAGCGGATTTGCCATGTGCAATCCCTCCTGTTCGATCTATTTCAACGCCGAAACGATGGTATCCACATTATGGCGGACCATGCCGATGTAAGTGCCCTCCGGCGTACCCGCCTCACCCATGGCGTCCGAGAACAGCTCCCCGCCCACGGCGACCGTGTGGCCCTGCTGCTTGGCGCCGCTGATGACGGCCTCGATGGTCTTCTTCGGCACGCTGGATTCGACGAACACCGCCTTGATCTTCCGCTCCACCAGAAAATCCCTCAGGGCGCTCACGTCCTTGGCCCCCGCTTCGGATGCGGTGCTGATGCCCTGCAGCCCCCGGACCTCGATGCCGTAGGCGGCACCGAAGTATTGGAACGCGTCGTGGGCGGTGACGAGCACTCTTCCGCTCTCCGGAATGGAGGCGATCTGGCGCTTGGCGTACTCATGAAGCTCCTGGAGCTTCGCCAGGTAAGCATCGGCCCGGGCCTTGTACTCGCCGGCATGCGCCGGATCCTCCTTCGCCAGCTCTGCCGCAATCGTGCCGGCTGCGCTCATCCAATGCCGCACGTCGAACCAGATATGCGGGTCGTACTGGGTGCTGCCGTCCTGGCTGGCCCGGAGCTTCGCCGGATCGATATCCCGGGAGACGGCGACGACCGTCTTCTTCTTGCCCAGCTTCTCCAGCACCTCCGCCATCTTGCCTTCCAGATGGAGCCCGTTGTAGAGGATCAGGTCCGCCTGCTCCAGCCGCTTTATGTCACCCTGCGAGGCTTTATACAAATGGGGGTCCACCCCCGCCTTCATCAAGCCCGTGACCTCCACACGCTCCCCGCCGATCTCGGCCGCCACGTCCGCGATCATCCCTGTCGTGGCCGTAATCCGAAGCTTCCCGTCCGCCCGGGAGGCGGGAGCATCCGCCGCTCCGCATGCGGCAGTAACCCATAACAAGGCCAAAACCGCAAGCAGCAACCCGGCCCGCTTCCAACTGCCGGTCATCCATCCATTCATGGTGTTCCTCTCCTTTATCCCGTGGACCAAGGTCCCGAAGGTTTGTTTCCTCTGTCTCTAAATTTTGTACAAGTAAATAATTATTGTCCCTGCGACTCTTTTTAAATTATATACAAAAATGTTTCCCTAGTGCAACATCATTTACAGAAAAATTCCTGGTGCCTGTCCCGCGCACTTCACGTCTCCGCATGCCAAAAAGCCCCGGCCCGCACATTCCGTGCGAAGCCAGGGCTCTTGCGTTAAGCCAGCTGCAGAAGCTCCCGAATCTCGTCTTCGGAGAGAGAGGACAAGGCTTCCTCCCCCGGCCGGATCACTTCCTCGATCAGGTGCTTCTTGCGCTGCTGCAGTTCATACATCTTGTCCTCCACGGTGCCCTCGGTCACGAGCCGGATCACCTGCACCACGTTCTTCTGCCCGATCCGGTGGGCCCGGTCAGCCGCCTGCTGCTCCACGGCCGGATTCCACCAGAGGTCATAGAGAATGACGGTGTCTGCTCCGGTCAGGTTCAGCCCCGTGCCGCCGGCCTTCAGCGAAATCAGGAACACGTCCTTCTCTCCGCCGTTGAACCGGCTGCACAGCTCCACCCGCTGGGCCCCCGGCGTGCTGCCGTCCAAGTAGAAATACGGCACCCCCCGGTATCCCAGCTCCCGGCTGATCAGCTCCAGCATGCCCGTGAACTGGGAGAATACCAGCATCCGCTTGCCGGCATCCCGGCATTCCTCCACCAGCTCCAGCAGCTGCTCGAACTTGGACGAGCCGCCGGCATATCCCTCTACGAACAAGGCCGGGTGGCAGCACAGCTGGCGGAGCCGGGTCAGTCCGGCCAGGATCTTGATCCGGTGCTTGCCGAAGCCCTCCTCGTCCAGGTGCTTCAGCGTCTCCTGCTGCAGGCGGGCCAGATAGGCTGCATACAGCTTTTTCTGCTCGGGCAGGAGGCCTACGGCTTGGATCGTCTCGATCTTGTCCGGCAGCTCCTTCAGCACGTCAGCCTTCACCCGCCGCAGCAGGAAGGGGCGGATTCGCTTCGCCACCGTGTCCCGGGGCAGCTCGTTGAAGGCCTGCCGGCCCGGGAACAGACCCGGGAATACGGTATCGCAGATGGACCAGAGCTCCTCCAGCCGGTTCTCCACGGGAGTCCCCGTCAGGGCGAAGCGGTGGAGCGCCTCCACCTCCTTGACGGATTGAGCCGTCTGGGTGGCGTGGTTCTTGAAGGCTTGGGCCTCGTCCAAGAGCAGCGTATGGAAAGTCCGGCCGGCATACAGCTCCATATCCCGGCGCAAGAGTGGGTAGGAGGTGACCAGCACATCGGCATGGCCCTGGAAGCCGCGCTTGACGGCCTTGGTCCGGTCCGCCTTGGACCCGTCAGCCAGCTCTACCCGGATGTCCGGAGCGAAGCGGTGCAGCTCGTTGCGCCAATTGTAGACGAGGGACGCCGGGCAGACGATCAGGGCCGGCATGCCCCGCTCCCGGATACCGGGCAGCTCCGACAGCAGGAAGCCGATGCTCTGGATCGTCTTGCCCAAGCCCATATCGTCGGCCAGGATGCCGCCGAACCGGTAATGGGCCAGCGTCTTCAGCCATTGGAAGCCGAAGCGCTGGTAATCCCGCAGCACCCCCTCCAGCTCCTGCGGGACGGGGAAATCCAGGTTGTCGGGATTCCGCATATTCTCGAGGAGGCGGCGCAGAGACTTGCCCAGCTTGACCGCGTCTCCCCGGTCTCGGGACTCCATCAGGTTCATGCCCCGGAGCGCAGGCAGGCGGAGCTCCGTCCCCTGCAGGTCCGAACGCCGGACGCCCAGCTCCCGCATGACCCCCATAATATCCTGGAAGGCCTCGGTTTCCAGCGGCAGGAGCGCCCCGCTGCGGAGCTTGTGGTACCGCCGCTTCTCCTCCAGCGAGCGGAGCACCTCCTTGATCTCCGCCTCGGGGATCCCGTCCAGGTCGAACTTCATCTCCAGCCAATCGGTCCGCTGGTCCACGTCGACCTTTACCTTGGGGGCGGGATACCCCGTATGCAGCCGGACCTTGACGGCGGAGGTGGCTAGGACGTCGGCGACTTTTTCCAGCTCGGGGACCGTATGGTACAGGAAATCGTACTGCGCCTCCTCGTCGTCCAGGAAGTAGCCGCTCTCCGTCTTGGCGAACAGGCTCTTGTCCATCAGCTCCAGAATCTGCCGTTCCCGCTCGCCGTCCCGCATTAGAATCCGGTCGTTCCCCCGGCCGCCTCCCCGGCTCTCCAGAGGGTTGACCACGATGTCGCCGTATTGGAATTCCAGCCCCGCCAACAGCCGATCCTTCACCCGGTCCAGGAACAGCCTGGCCTTCAAGGGAGTCCGGACAATCCGGTCCGAGACGGCTTGGGCGATACGGACGGATCCCAGCTTCATCAGCCCGGGAACCACACGCTCCATGAACGCTTCCATCTGTCCCGGCGGAATCCGGACCACCGGCTTCCGGTAATCCTCCAGCCGTTCCTTCAGGCCGTCCAGCCGCTCCACCTCCGCGCGCTCCGGTTTAAGGAGCCTGCCGTCATGCAGGACCAGCCCGTAGGGCTCCATCACCGTCAGCTCCTCCAGCCCGTGTACATCCAGCCGGTAGCCGTCCGGTCCGGACTCGTCGAACTGGAAGGAGACCGGCAGCGGCTCCTCCGACCGGCGGATCCCCTCGATGATCCTTCCGTGATCATCCAGCTTCGCCAGCGGCGATGCTACAAGCAGGGGCTCCAGCTTCTCCCAGAATACCGGGGGGATCATCAGGCAGCGGTCGGAGCCTCCGTAACGGCCGGGGGTCAAGTACGGCGTCAGCCGGTCCTGGACCCACCGCTCGCTGTGATACACGTCCGTCAGCACCCGCAAGAGCTCCCGGTCCTCCGGCCGGAACGCATGCTTCTCCGGGTCGTACACGAAGTTCTTGGAGAAATGGATGGTCTCCCGGCGATGAATGCGCTCGAGTGTGTCCCGGATCTTCTGAACCACATAGAGCCGCTTGGGACCGAGCTTGAGCTCCATGCCGAACATGAATTTCCGGTAGCCGTACGGAAGGAGCTTCAGCGTGGCCTCCAGCTCCAGCACCTCTCTCGCGTCGAAGCGAAAAGCCGCACGCCCGGCTGCACCCGGCTTATCCGCGAACAGCTCCAGCACGTCCTCCACCAGATACGGATCCCGGTCGGGCTCCACCGTCCGGCGCGGAGCCAGGACACCCGTCGGAAGGGCGCCTGCCGGATGGAGAAGCGAGGGAAAGCGGCGTTCCGTCTCCGCTCCAGCCCCCTTCCGCTGCCGGTCCAGAGCGGCGAAGAAAGTCGCTGCGATGTGCTTGCAGTGATTCTCGTAAGAGAAGAAGGCCATGCAGGTGCAGGAGGCGTCCGCATCCCCCTCCTCGTCAAACTCGATGCGGACCTCATAGAGCTCCTTGCCGCGGACCTCCGCTTCGTAGATGTCCCCTTCGGGATCGTAATGGGTGAGCTTCACACGCCCTTCCCGGTAATAAGCCTCTCCGCGGGGATAAGACTGCCCGCCGCAGAGACGGTGGATCAGCATCGTGGTAATGGGTGTTCCCATCGGACCGTTCCTTTCTCCCTTGCTTGCTATTGCCCCTATGATACCAGAACTTCATAACCCGAACAAACTTTCGCCTCCACCGCATCACAAAAAAACTCCGGCGACTCTGAAGACGCCGGAGCTTCGCTTATTGTCCCTGCCCGCCTGCTCCCGCCGTGCCGGCCGGGGGAACGCCCTTCGGCGTGCCGTCCAGCCCGATCTGCTGGTCATAGGCGTCGAAGATGGCCCGGGCGATAGGCGCGGCCCCCCAGGAGCCGAAGCCGCCTTCGGGGATGATAACGGCTACCGCCAGACGCGGCTTCTCCGCCGGAGCGTAGGCGATGAATACGGCATTGTCGAGCCGCACGCCCGCCACGTCCTGCTCCGACGTTCCCGTCTTGCGCTTGAAGGTGTAGCTCACGCCGTCGAAGCCCTGTACGTTGGACATCATCCCCTGCTCCAGCACCTTCCAGTAGGCGTCCGGGAACTTCTCCTCGTTCAGCAGCTCCTTCTCGAAGGTCTTCACCGGCTCCTGGTCGTAGGTGGTGATCTTATCAACGAAGAGCGGCTTATACCGTTTACCGTGATTAGCCAGCATAGAGGCGTATTGGGCCAACTGGAGAACGGTGTATTTGCCCTGCTGGCCGAAGGAGGCGTAGATCAGAGCCGATTGAAGGCTGCCCGCCTTCTGAAGGTTCAGATAGTCCGCAATGCCGGGGTTCTCCCCGGGCAGCCCGCTGCCGGTCACTACGCCGAGGCCGAATTTTTTCATGTAAGAGTCCCATACGTCGAGCGCATTGCCCTCCTTGGGGTACGCCGGATACTTGCTGCTGAAGTAGAGCCGGTTGCCGATCATCTCCGCCATGAAGGTGTTGGAGGAATGCTGGATGGCGGTGGCCGGATACAGCGTGCCCCAGTTCATCCCGTCGGAGTTGGGAATCTTGCCGGAGCCGTCTCGTCCGAACACGAACATCCCCAGATCCTGGTAAGGCTCGTTGGGACGGACGATGCCCTCGTTCATGGCCAGCAGCACGGACAAGGGCTTCATGGTGGAGCCCAGGTAGACCATGCTCCCCGGGTGCTTCGCCCGTTCCTTGTCATCCTTGATGTTCGGCAAACGGTCCCGGATCGTTCCGTTGGGGAAGGCGTACTGGAACTCCTCGTTCTCCTCCGGAGACAGGCCGTCCGCCCAGATGTTCGGGTCGTAATCCGGATAATTGGCCATGGCCACCACCCGTCCGGTGTCTACCTCCATGGCGACGGCGTAGCCCGCCACCGCATTGGCGCCCTTGGCGGCATAGGTGCCGCGAGCCGCCGGGCTTTTCATATAGTCGATCTGGTTCTTGATCGCATTCTGCGCCACCAGCTGGACATCCTTGTCGATGGTCAGATGGAGGTTGCTGCCCTTGACCGGCGCGGTCAGCTGGACCTGCTCCATGATCTGAGAGGTGTTGTTGACCCGATAGGTCTTGCTGCCGTTCCTGCCGCGGAGCTCATCCTGGTACATGAACTCCAGTCCGTCGAAGCCCACCATCTCCTCGTTCAGGTACTCCTTCTTCATCGCTTCGTCCTTGTACTTGTCCAGGTACTTGGTGCTGACGTTGTTGGCGGTGGAGAAGGGCCGAAGGTATCCCACGAGCTGCACGGCGATTCTGTCCCCGTCGTACATCCGGGTGCTCTCCTCGGTGATCTCGAAGCCGTCGAACTCGTCCCGGTGCTCCGTGAAGTAGGCGATTTCCTCCCGGCTCAGATTGGCCTTAATCCGCCGGGGGCTGTAGGTGTAGCCCGCGCCCTTGGTCTTCTCGCCGTCCAGGCCGAAGCCCGTATCCATCCGCTTCAGCACCTCGGCCGCGTCGGGCTGCTCCGCCTTCTTCGCGTCCGGCGCCAGCTTCTGGAAAGCCTCCGCCACCCTGCGGGCCAGCGCGATGGTCTCGTCCTTCTTCTTGTCCAGCTTCAGCTGGTAGAAGAGCGATTGCGACGATACCGTATAAGCCAACGGGGCCCCCTTGGCATCGTAGATGTTGCCCCGGATCGGGGGAATCCGCACGTCGGCCTTCTGGATGTTCATCTCCTTGGCCGCCAGCTCCTCCCCCTGCACGAACTGGAGCATGGCCAGCTTCCCGACCAGGATGGAGAACATGACGAATGTGGCAAAAAAATACACGTTGATCCGAATCGAGAACTGGGTCCGCCTGCGCCGGGCCGCCTGTCCCCGGTCCTCGGTATTTACGGGAGTCTGCATGGCACGAATGATACCTCCGCCTATATAAAGAATCGGGTATGTAAGGAATGGATTCCATTTCCTAGTGTACCACGGCCCATTCTCCGTTCCAACCGAATGAGTTCCCAATGATGCAAAAAAGCCCGTCCCCGGTGTTCGGGGACGAGCTGTATGCGGCCGGCCGGATCAGTTCCCCTTCGGGACCCCGTCCAGACCGTATTGCTTGTCATACGCATCGAAGATGGCGCGTGCGATGGGTGCGGCCCCCCAGGAGCCGAAGCCCCCTTCGGGGATGACGACGGCCACGGCCAGCTTGGGCTTCTGCACCGGGGCGTACGCGATGAACACCGCGTTCTCCAGAAGCTGTCCAGCAACCTGCTGCTGGGAGGTACCGGTCTTGCGGGCCAGATCGTACCCGACGCCGTCGAAGCCCGTGACGAAGACCTCCTTCATCCCGTTCTCCAGCACCTTCCAGTAGGCGTCCGGGAATTTCTCTTCGCTGATGAGCTGAGGCTCCAGCTTGCGGATCAGCTGGCCGTCGTAGGTGGTGATCCGGTCCACGAACAGCGGGCGGTACCGCTTGCCCTTGTTGGCCAGCATGCTGGCATATTGGGCCAGCTGCAGGGTGGTGTACCGGGCCTGCTGGCCGAAGGAGGCGTAGATCATGACGGACTGGGCGGACTCCCGCTTGGCCGTATCGAAGTAGTAGGGATCGCCCGCATACTCACCGGGAAGCTGGCTGCCGGTCAGCTGGCCCAGGCCAAACTTCTTCATGTAGGAGTCCCACACCTCGATGGCGTTGCCCGCCTTCGGGAAGGACGGGTACTTGGAGCTCTTGTACATCCGGTCGCCGATCATCTCCGACATGAAGGTGTTGGCCGACCACTTGATGGCGGTGGCCGGGGTCAGCACGCCGTAGTTGTGCTTGTCCGAGTTGCTGACGGAGCTCTTCTTGTCCTTGCCGAAGACGAAGGTGGTCGGGTCGCTGTAGCGCTCGTTCGGCGTGATCATGCCTTCGTTCAGGCCGACCATGACGGTGAGCGGCTTGATGGTAGAGCCCAACGGTACCAGGGAGCTGGGGTGCTTGCCCCGTTCTTTGTCATCCTGGATATTGGGCAGACGCTCCCGGATGGTTCCGTTGGGGATGGCATATTGGAAGTCGCGGAGCTCGTCCTGCGACAGGCCGTCGGCCCAGATGTTCGGGTCATAGTCCGGATAGCTGGCCATGGCGACCACCCGCCCCGTATCCACCTCTATGGCTACGGCGTAGCCGGATACCGCGTTCTTGCCCAGAGCCGGATACTGAAGCTTGGCTGCCTCGCTGCTCTTCATGTACGCCAGATGGTTAGCGATGGCGTTCTCCGCCGCCAGCTGGACGTCCTTGCGGAGGGTCAGGAACAGGTTGTGCCCCTTCTCCGGCGGCGTGATCTTCACTTGGCCGATGATCTGGGATTTGGAGTTGACCGGGTAGGTCTTGCTGCCGTTCTGTCCGCGCAGCTCATCCTGGTACAGGAACTCCAGGCCGTCGAAGCCGACGAACTCCTCGTTCAGGTACTCCCCGGGATTGTCCTTGTAGTAGTTCAGGTAGGACTGGGACTGGTTCCTCGCCGTCGAATAAGGACGGAGGTAGCCCACCAGCTGCACGGCGATGGTCTGCTCGTCGTAGACCCGGGTGCTCTCCTCCACGATCTCGATGCCCTGAAGCTCATCCTGGTGCTCCGTCAGGTAGGCGATCTCCCGGTTGGTCAAGCCGGCCTTGATCCGCCGGGGCTGGAAGGTATAGCTGGGATCCTTCACCGGGTTCCCCTCCAGGTCCAGCCCCACGTCCATGCGCTTGATGACCTCGGCGGCGTCCAAGACTCCCGCCTTGGGGTCGCCGAGCTTGGCCAGAAGGTCCGCCAGCTTGCGGGCCAGCGCGATTTTCTGCTCGCCGGTCTGGCCGGGAACGATGCGGTAGAACAGGGATTGGGCGGACGTCGTATAGGCGATGGGGTATCCGTCCAGATCGTAGATGTTGCCCCGGATCGGCGAGATGGTGATGTCCTTCTTGGTGTTGGCCTGCTCCTGGGCGGACAGCGTCTTGCCCTCCACGAACTGCAGGAAGGCCAGCTTCACGATCAAGGCCGAGAACAGCAGGAAGGTGGCGAAGAAAAACATATTGATTCGGATGGAGAAATGAGTCCGTCTGCTCCGCTCATGGGTCTGTTCGTCGTCGGTGGGGTGGGATACGGTTCTTCTCATAGGTCCTCCTTACTTCAAGAGCTCCTGCAGGCTGTGGATCCCGCTTCCGGTCAAATAGTCGTAGCGCAGGATCTTGCGGGCATCGATGCCGATCTGCTGCGGCGCCCAAATATCGTTCTGGTCATGGTCCCCGATGTACAGCACCTCGGACGCTTCCAAGCCCGATTCCTCGAGGGCGAGCCGGAAGATGGCAGGGTTCGGCTTCTCCAGCCCTACCTCCGTCGAGACGATGACGGGATCGAAATAATGGAGGATGCCTTTGGCCTCCAGGATGGTTTTGAGAGTGGGGGCGAAATTGGAGATGATGCCGAGCCGGAATCCCCGGCGGTGCAGCTCCGCAAGCACGGGCTTCACATCCTCGAACAGCTGGTAATGCTCCGGCCCTGTGAACAGATCGTAGAGCTCGTGGCAGCAATGGTGAATCTCGTCTTCCGTCCACTCCTGGTCGGCTCCCAGCTCCTGCAGAATGAACCGGTATACCTTCATCCAGAATTCGCGGTCGGATTCCGGGGAACAGACCTCCTCGGGGTTCAGCTGCTTGCCGTAGTAGAACAGGCGGAACGCCTGGGTGAACAGCTCGCCGACCTGCTCCTCCTCCCGGTGGAGGGAACGGAGAGCCAGAAATTGCTGCATGATGACCCGGGCGGCCGGTATGGTCATCAGCGTGTCGCCGACGTCGAAGAAGACGGCTTTGTACTGCTCCAGCGGCTTCATATGCCATCATTCCTCCTTGGGAGTCAAGATTCTTCATTCTTCCTATTCTAGCATACCCGGGAGGGGGAACCAAACGGCAAAAAAACAGGAAATCCGACCTTCGGAAAGGGTGGAAGTCCCTTCCCGCTTATTGTATCCTAGGGGGATAATCGGCATGGGACGGCCTCCTGGGAGGACCGCCCAGGAAGGAGTATGGACATGAGCGGAGCATCCGTCATCTACACTATCGGGGAAGCGCTGATCGACTTCATCCCGGACCGGAAGGGCGTCCGGCTGAAGGAGGTGGACGGCTTCCGCAAGGCGGCGGGAGGGGCGCCGGCCAATGTGGCCTGCGCCGTAGCCAAGCTGGGAGGCCGGAGCGCCTTCATCGGGATGCTGGGCCGGGACGCCTTCGGGGATTTTCTGCTGGAGACGCTGGAGGAGGCGGGGGTGGACACGCGGTATACGCACCGGACCGGCGACGCGCTGACCACCCTGGCCTTCGTCAGTCTGCAGGAGGACGGCAACCGGGACTTCTCCTTCTACCGGAATCCGGGGGCGGACATGCTGCTGTCGGAGGAGCACGTGGCGGATATCCCCTTCGGTCCGGGGGACATCCTGCACTTCTGCTCCGTCGATCTGATCGACGCCCCGGTCAAGGAGGCCCACCGGCTGGCCGTGCGGCGCATGGCGGAAGCCGGCGGCACGGTCAGCTTCGACCCCAACGTGCGGCTGCCCTTGTGGCCGTCGCCCGAGGCATGCCGGGCCGCCATCCTGGAGTTTCTGCCGTTCAGCCACATCGTGAAGGTCAGCGACGAGGAGCTGGCGTTCATCACCGGCATCGAGGATGACGAGGAACGGGCGCTGGCCTCCTTGTTCACCGGAGCGGTGAAGCAGGTGCTCTACACCAAAGGAGCCGCGGGCTCCGTATGGGTGTCCCGGGACGCGACGGTGGAGGTCTCCGGGCGGCAGGTGGAGGCCGTCGACACCACAGGCGCGGGAGACGCCTTCGTCGGCGCGGTCCTCTACCGGCTCCGGGCGGCCCAAGGGCTGGGGCCGGAAGCATGGACGCCGGAGCAGGCCCGAGAGCTCCTGGCGTTCGCCAACGCAGCCGCCGCGCTCTCGACCACCCGGCCCGGCGCCATCGCGTCCTTCCCCGGACCGGACGAGGTCCGGGGGTAGCGCCCCGAGGGCCGGGAGCGGGCATCGGTCACGGGGTGTGGGGCAAGGAGCGGGGGCGCAGGGCCGAGGAGCAAGGGAGCCGCTCAGGGCGGGCCCGGGGGTTCCGACACATGCAACATTCCGTTATACCACGCAACCACAACCACATCATAACCACATCGCAGCCGCTGTCTACCACCGGACAGATCAGCTTCCGCGCCCCCCACACAGCAAAAAAGGACTCCGCAGGGGAGCTGCCCCCGCGGAGTCCTAGCACTGTCAGGATTCCTTGATGTGCGTGTCATTGAAGTCGGCCGGGTTGAACCAATTGCCGCCGCTTGAGACCCAGGTGGAATCGAGCGGGACCCAGCTGCCTGATTCGGCCAGGTACACCTCGTTCCAGGCGTGGGAGCCCAAGCCGCCCCGGCCGTCCGACCCCAGGCCCGTGACCACCTTGACCTCCAGCCCCACCGCCCGCGCCATAACGGCGTAGAGGCGGGAATAGTCGATGCAGACGCCGGTCCGGGTCTTGTAGGTGTCCTCCGGGGTCTGCTCTTTCCAGACCCGTTCCTCCTCGTAGAGCCGGACCTTCTCCCAATCGTACTTCACCCGAGTGCCCACCCACTGGTAAAGGGCCTTGGCTTTTTCCTCGTCCGTGGTCTTCCGGGCCGTAATCTCCTGCGCCGCTGCTGCGATATCCTCCGGAATCCGGGCGTCCAGCACCTCGTACTTCCGCTTCAGGATCTGGTTGAACTCGTCCTCCACGGACCCGGCCAGGACCGGCAGCTTATCCAGCATCCGGCCGGTCAGCGGACCGATGACATCCTTCGCCCCCCGCTGATAGAGGGACGACTGGGAAGCATAGGCCGCCACCGGGGAATCCGGGAACAAGGTGGTATACACCAGCACCCCAGCGATAAAAATCAAAGCCCGGCCCGCCCCCGTAATCCCGCCGATCAGCGCACCCGCCGGTACGCTGGTCCAGGCGCTGGCCCGTCGGGCTGTCCCCGTTCCTTCCCGGCTCCTGCCGGAGGAAGCCACCGCCCGGTCCAGGACGGGGAGCACGAAGTGGGCCAGGAGCCCTTTGACGAACCCGTACAGCACCAAGAAAACCAGCGTGGACCTCATCAGCGAGAAATCCCGGAGCGAGGTCACGAACGTATAGTACATCTGGGCCCACATGGACAGCTCCCGGTTGGGTATGGCGATGTCCCGTCCGATGAGCCAAGCCCGGAGAACGGGCGAGAGCAGCCCCATCCCCTTCCAAGCCAAATAAAGGGCAGCCGCAGCGGCCGCCCCTTCCGACACAAAGCCGTACAGCTGTCTGGCCGAGCCGGTTGCCCCCCTGCGCGCTCCCTGAAGGATGGACAGAGCGACGATCAGCAGCACGATGACGGATACCGCGTTCCATGGGCTGACAGAGCTTAAGTGTTCCATCGCCATCCATCCTCCTTTCTAGCCTTTCGCAAGAAACGGCTAGTTTTTCTTTGCCTGGTCGATGAAGGTTTGGACTGCGTCGACCACCTTCATGTTGAAGGATTGGCCGGCAACGGTGACCTTCACCGTATCCGCACCCGATTTGCCATCCACTTGGATGGTCTTGCTCTTAATCGAAAAACTGCCGTCGGCGTTGCTCGTAAACTTGGCCTCCTTGGCCTCGTTGCGGATGGCTTCCGCAGCCTGATCCTTGATTGTATCCGCAACGGCCGCGGTTGCGGATTCCACCACAGCATCCTTAATACTGGCCAGTTTATCCTTATAATTGGCTCCGTAAACGAGGAGGCCCGCCACCAGCGCCAGGATTACCGCCCATTTAATTGCCGTCTTCACCAGCTTCACGACCAAGAGAAGCACGATCACCGCGCCTGCGATGATGAACCACTGGTCCTGAACGAAGCTTTGCCACTGTTCCATTCGATGAAACCACCCTTCTTCCGTTTGTTCCTAATCTTCCACTTCATTTAGGAAGCCTATTTAAATATACTATAGGCCCGGACCAGAGTTCATCCCTTTTTTGGCAATATCCGCTCTGCCATATGGATTCGCAGCAGCCCCTCGCATTGAGACCGTTCCGCCGGATCCGGGCGGTATGGTGGGTACTTTATCCTGCCCGGGAGCTGCACACCCGGTTCCGTCCCTCCAGCTTCGCCTGATACAGCGCCTTGTCCGTCAAGTCCACCAGCTCCTCCGGGCTCCCGCCCGGGGCCGGATAAACGGTAGCTACTCCGACGCTCACCGTCATGAAGGGATGGATCTCCGACCCGGCATGCGGGATCCGGAGCCCCTCTGCCGATGCCCGGATGCGTTCGCCGATGGTCAAGGCCGTCTTCTCGCCCGTATCCGGAAGCAGCGCTACGAATTCCTCCCCGCCATAGCGGGCGGCGAAGTCCCGGGACCGCATTGCGGATTGCAGAGCTCCCGCCACTCCCTTCAGACACAGGTCCCCGCCCAAATGGCCGTAGGTGTCGTTATAGGGCTTGAAATAGTCGATATCCAGCATCACCAAGGACAGGGGCTTGTTACCCTGTACCGCCAGTGTCCATTCCCGCTCCAGCACTTCATCCAGGTGCCGCCGGTTGGGGATCCCCGTCACCCCATCCAGCGAGGACAGGCGCCGCAGCTCTTCATTCACTCTCCGAAGCGCCTCGTCCGCTTTCCTGCGACGGGTGATGTCCCGGACGGAGACGACGATCTCCTTCAAGGCTCCCGCTTCGTCGAGAACCCCTTTGCTTCGTGCCTCCACCCAGACGTAGGAGCCGTCCTTCTTCAGGAAGCGAAGCTCCGGATGATGGAACACCTCGGCTCCTGCGGCCTGCAGAGCGTTGGTCCGAAGCACCTCTGCATCATCCGGGTGGACGTAGTCATAGATCTGGATGCCGGCCAGCTCCTCGGGCTCATAACCCAATAGAGTGCGGCAGTAAGGAGTGAGATAGGTGGGAACCCCAGTCTCGTCCAGCCTGCAGATCAGATCGGTGGCATGCTCCACCAGAAGCCGGAACCGCTCCTCGCTGTCACGGAGTGCATCCTCCGCCAGCTTGGACTGGGTGATGTCGTGAAGATAGACGGACAAGCCCTCCGCATTCGGATAGATCCGGATCTGAAACCAGATGCCCGCCGGGGCATAAAATTCCTGGAACGAAACCGGCTCTCCTCCGCTCATACAAGCCATACACCGCTCGTGAAAGTGGGTCTCCACAAGTTCAGGGGACATCTCCCAAATGACCCGTCCGATCAGCTTATCCCGGCTCCGGTTCAGAATCCGCTCCGATTCATGGTTGACGTAAGTGAACCGCCCCTCTGCGTCCAGTGCGAAGAATCCGTCCGTGATGCTCTCCAGGATGGCTTCCGTCCTCATCTTGGACGCCTTAAGCTCCGCTTCCGCCCGCTTCAGCTCCGTGATGTCCTTCCCGACCCCGTGGACGCCGATGATCCGTCCGTGGACCACAATGGGAATCGGGTTCCCCAGGATATGGACGATCCGGCCCGAACGGTGGACCAGCCGCAGCTCCGACTGGAGAGGTCGTCCGCGCAGCGCTCCTGAGAACAGGTCCAGGATGCGGCTTTTCTCCTCCGAGGGGACCAGGTCCAGGAAGCGCATGCCGCGCAGCTCCTCCACCGTGTAGCCCGTCAGCCGCTCGGCGCTCGGATTGGCCGTTACGAACCGGCCCTCCACGTCAAAGGAACAGACGGCATCCAGATTGTTGCGGAAGAGCGAGCCGTACTTCTGCTCGTTCTCCATTACGAGATCCTGCAGCTGGTAAGAATGCCGCAGGTAGCGGACAATGGAGAAGGCCAGCATGCCTCCGGCTATCGAGACGATGGAGTAGAGACTGATGAGCTCCAGCCGTCCCGGGTAACCGGGAAGCAGCACCAGGATAAAGCCGATGCCGACGCCGACAGACAACAGATTCGCCAGGTTGAAGGCCCAGATTTCCCTAAGCTTCAGCCGGGATACCCCCCATGCGGAGAACCCGATGAGAAGCGCGCTTACGGCGGCGAGCAGAAGAGTCCCGTTTATGCCCAGGTACAAGAGCCGCCCCGTAACGATGGTGACGACTGTCAGGAGCATGGATGGGAGCCCGCCGTACAGGGCGGAGAGCACGATGATCACATTCCGCAGGTCAATCACGATTTTTTGGCCGTCGATCCAGATATTGATGCCGGAATGCATGAGGATCAGCGCGGTCGCTCCCAGCATGATCCCCATGGTGCAGCGCTTATAGCGCATTCGGCCTAGTCTTGGATTGCGCAGCAGCTGCCCCCAGACGAATAGGGTGGAGATCAGCAGGGATACATTGGCGATGAGTTCTTTGATCAAGGAAACCTGCACCTCCGGGAACCGATCGTGTTCATATTCTACAAATTTCGACAAAAATCATCATTTTCCCTCCTTATATTGAAAATTCCATTACTTTCTTCTTTGCGTCTAAGCTTGCTTCGGCCTGGGATACCCCGGTCATACCGGGCAGACAAGCTGCGTATGATGGTACATAGAGACAAGACCACTCGGAGCAGAAGAGAGGATGATCCACCGGTGAGAACCGCGATATGGCTGTATTTGTTCATGTTCGTCGCCTTCTTCGACCTGCACGCCCAGTACCCGATCCTGACGCCGTTTGCGGTTTCCCTGGGAGCGGCACCGTCCTTCATCGGACTCATTCTAGGGGTCTATTCCATCACCCACCTGCCGGGCAACCTGATCGCCGGGTTCGGGGTGGACCGCTACGGCAGCAAAGGCTTCATCGTCACCAGCCTCATCCTGGCGGGGGTTCTGCTCCTGTTCCAATCCCGGGTAACCGATCCCTGGGAGCTTCTCGCCGTACGCTCCATCAGCGGCTTCGTGCTGGCCTTCCTGTCGCCCGCCTGTCTGGCCCTGCTGGCCAAGCTGGCCCGCGACCACATCCACCGCAGCAAGCTGATGTCGGGCAATGGGCTCGTCCACACCCTAGCCTCCGTGGTCTCCCCCGCCGCAGGCGCCTACCTCGTGGCCAAGATCGGCTTCACCACGGCCTTCACCGTTCTCGGATGGGGCCTGATCGTCACCGGAGTGCTGGCCATCTTCGGGATCCGCGAGGCCTCCCATGCCACCGGCGTTCCGGGTGAACGCTTCGCACCGCACCCCCACGGCGGAAGAGGAACCGCATCGGCCGGAGATCAGCTCCCGCCGCCTGCAACGGACCGCGGCATCCCTTGGCTCTTCTTCGCCCTGCCGTTGGCCATCTCGTGTTCCCAGGGCATCCTGTTCTTCGAGCTGCCGATGCTGAATCATCATGATCACGGACATTCCGCCGCATCGGCCGGCTCCATCCTGACCTCAGGCATCCTGTTCTCCCTCGTCAGCCTGGGAGCGCTCCTGAGCTTGAGCATGGTATTCCTGAACCGATTCTCCCCGCTGTCCAGGACCGTGACCGGCTGCTTCCTGCTGGCGATGGTATTCTTCCTAATGGCGGTTGATGCCCCCATCTCCCTGTACATTCTTCTGTTCCTGATCGGCATGAGCAAGGGGGTCATCTTCCCCGCCATCGCCAGCCTCCTGGGCTCCGCAACCCATGCCACCCGATACGGGCGGGCTTACTCCGTGCTCTCCATCGCCTATTCCATCGGCTCCTTCATCGGCCCCGTGGCGGCAGGACACTTCCGGGAGTCATTGTCCTCTTACTTCATCGCCTTCTTCGTGCTGATGCTGGGGCTAATCTTCCTGCCGCTGGAGCGGCTCCGTCTCACGCCAGCGGGGGAAACTCCCGCCGCATAGACGCCTGCACCGGACAAACCGCCCAAGGATCGTCATCTGCCCATGGGTAAGCGCACAGTCCATGGGTTCCTACCTGAATAAGATGGTATTGTAAATGACCTAACCGGTCAGGAAAGAGGGGTGTGGCACATGGGCGCTATGAATCCTTGCGGCGGCGGCGTTGTTTGGACCTCCACCGGCTTGATCCTTGTTCTCTATATCCTCCTGGTCATCGTTACCCGCGGCTTCTGGTTCTAATTCCTGAAGACGGCAAAAAGTCCGGTGCTTGAGCACCGGACTTTTTGCCTTTTGCAACCCTGGCAGCTAGAGCAGCCGAACCAACGCCATGGCCGCCGCGATGCCCGCAACCACCGTCAGCAGGAGGCTTCGGGTCCGAACCGCGACCAGCCAGGCCGGAATGGCCGGAAGCACCATCAGCGGCTGCCAGGCCGGAGTACCGTCCCGAATGAACAAGGCTTGGGCCAAAAGCGCTGACATGACCGCCACCGGTATGTGCTGGAGCCAGCGGAGGCTCCACTCCGGCAGCTCCACCCGGCTTAGCAGCGCTAGCGGCACTACCCGGGGCAGCAGCGTCACGAGGGCCGACGCCAGAATGATTAGCAGGACATCCCCTCTTACCTCCATGCTTCCACCGCCATTCCCGCCGTCGCCGCGATGACAATCGCAGCCAGCACACTGAGACTGGGCGACAGCCACAGGCAGCCGATCAGCGTGGCGGCCACAGCAGTGCCCATGACGATCAGATCCACCCGCCACTTGCTCCGGGCCAGCAGCTGCAGCACCAGGAGCCCGATGAACATGCCGGGCAGAGCGAAGTCCAGCCCGTAGCCGGTCGGGTCCTCGATCCATAGTCCGAACACAGCGCCGATGGCCGTCGCCAGCACCCAATTCACCTGTGCGGTCATATTCAGTCCAAGCATCCATCGGCCGCTCCCGCGCTCCCGGCCCGGCAGCATCGTAGAGGCCACTCCGAAGGTTTCATCCGTGAGCTGAGCGCC
The DNA here is from genome assembly GCF_051594765.1 of Oryzibacillus soli. Classification (NCBI taxonomy): domain Bacteria; kingdom Bacillati; phylum Bacillota; class Bacilli; order Caryophanales; family Paenibacillaceae; genus Oryzibacillus; species Oryzibacillus soli. The sequence continues at coordinate 68,549 of NZ_JBPPGJ010000008.1, read as the reverse complement.
CAGGATCAGATTTTTCCAGATGGGGAGATGCTTGAAGTAAGGCGCCACGGAAGCGCTCATCAGCAGGTGCCGCAGATTGACCAGGAATACGGTCATGGTAATGGCAAGACCGGGACTTCCTGCCGCCAGCATGGCGGACATGATGAATTGGGCCGAGCCGGCGTAGACGAAGACGGACATGAGCACAATCTCCATCACCGACAGCCCCGAGGTCTTGCCGATGACGCCGGCGGCGAAGCCGATGCTGAGATAACCCAACACCGTAGGGATGCAGTCCTTCACCCCTTGCAAAAAAGCCCCACCGGCACCCACAGGAAGCTCCTGGGACGGCGCTGTGATGCTTCCGATTGGTTTCTCCATAGATCCCACCGTTTTCTTTTTTTTATAGTCCATTATCCCTTAGCAAGGCAGCTTTCCACAATGCCGAATTTCACTCGAGTTCGCCTTCCCCGTCCGTCCGGCCTTAAGGTACAATAGAGAACACATGAAATCATATACAGAGAGATTCAGGAGGCGGAGAACCATGATCGACATTCATTGCCACATTCTTCACGGATTGGACGACGGACCGAAGGATCTCGAGGAATCCGTAGAGCTGGCGAAGCTGATATACGCGGACGGGATCCGGCATGTCATCGCGACGCCGCATTTTCACCAGGGGCTGATTACGGACAAGCGCTTGATCTTGGCCCGGATCGAGCAGCTCCATGCGGAGCTGGACCGGCTTCGCATCGGCTTGACGGTCCATCCCGGACACGAGGTGAGATTGGATCATCCTTCGTTCTTGGAGGAGCAGCTGCGAGGCGGCGGCTTCCACTTCCTGGGGGGCGGCCGGGGCTATCTTCTCTTGGAGCAGCGCTGGACCGACTATGAGCCAGAGACACCCGGTATCGTCAAAGGGCTGCTCGAGCAGGGCATCCAGCCCATTCTCCCACACCCCGAGCGGCATTTCTTCTTCCGCGAAACTCCGTCGCTGCTGGAGGACCTGGTGGAGCAAGGGGCCTGGGTTCAGGTCACGGCGGACAGCCTGCTCGGAGCCCATGGCGAAGAGGCCCGGCAGTTCTCCGAATGGATGGCCGACCGGACCTTGGTTCACCTCATCGCGACGGATGCCCACAACATGAAACGGCGGCCGCAGCTGACCCTGGGCTACGAATGGCTCGAGACCCGTCTGGGTGCAGCATACACCGCCGAGATGATGGCACGGACCGAAGCCATTCTGTTGCCTTAACAGCTGAACGCCCCGTCCTGTCGCTTCTCCTACCTTACCGTCACCGGCGGGCCGGCCTTGGCATAGATGGCCAAGGCCAGCTCCGTGGCACGGGATGCGGATTCCCCCGTAATGAACGGGTCGCGTCCCGTATCCAGCGCCTCCAAGAAATCCTCCACCAGCGACACGAACAGACCGTCGTTCTCTACGGGCGGAGCCTCCGGAAGCTCCAAGCCCGGAATGTCCAGGCTGAGAATCCCCTCGTAATCGGCGGTCACGCTGCCGAGTGTCCCCGTAATCTCCACATATTCCTTCTTCATGCCGACACTGGCGGTAGAGGCCTCGATCATGCCCACCGCCCCATTGCCGTATCGGAGCATGGCGTAGCCGTGGTCCTCCGTCTCGATGTCATGATAGACGCGGAACGTCCTCGCCTCCAGCACCTCCTCGCAGCCCCCGGCCAGCCACAGCACCATATCGAGGAGATGGCTGCCCTGTTGGATGAACGGGCCGCCTCCGTCCAGCGCCCACGTCCCGTGCCAGGAATCGTAATACTCCTTCGTCCGGTAATGCTTCATCATGGCATCCACCACCGTGATCCGCCCCAGACGTCCCTCATCCATCCATGCCTTGATCTGCCGGATGTGGGGAATGAACCGCCGCATGTAGGAGACCGCCAGCATGACGCCGTGCTGCTTGCAGCTGGCGATCATCTCCTCCTGCCTGGCCGGCTCGATATGAAGCGGCTTCTCGCAGAGGCAGTGCAAGCCCAGCGACGACGCCTGCATGACGCCCTCGTAATGGAGCGCGTTGGGCGTGCAGATGACGGCCGCCGTCGCTTCCGAGCGGGCGGCCACCTCCTTCAGGTCGGTGCCCCATACGGGAATCCCGTGTTCCCGGGCGTAGGCTTCGCACTTCCCCGGATTCCGGCCGACCACCCCCACGATTTCGGCACGGTCTTGGAACCGGGCGATGGCGGCCGTATACTTGGCGCTGATGGTCCCGTGACCCACCAGAATGAATCGCTTCATGTCAGCTTGCTGCCTCCTTCAACGTTTCCGGACCGGGGCTTCGCGCCGACCGCCGGAACCACATATAGACGATCAAGAGCTCGACGCAGGCTCCCGCAGACGTCACGACCCCCGCCAAGGCTCCGTTCAAGTGCGGGAAGGCGTATACACATAGGATGAGCAGAAGGATGGAAAAAGTTACGGAAACCATCTTCCCCATCAGAATGACCCGGGTCCGCCCGAACAGCATGGACTTGCCTGCGATGAAGTCGATCCAAGGGAACAGCGCCGCCTGCAGGGCCAGAATCCGAAGCAGGATCCGGACCTCGTCCAGGAGCTCGCCCTTCAGTCCCATGACGCCCCGGAGCAGCCAGCTTCCGGCCGCCTCCGTAGACACCGTCAGCAGGAACAGCGGGGACAGAACGGACAAGGCGGCCACCACAACGGCCACGTTCCGGGGCTCCTTGCGGTAGAACTGGATGACGATCTGGTGCACCGAGGCACAGAACCAGGCCGCCATGTTCGACAGCTGGATGGCCACTGCATAGGACGCCACGGCCAGAGTCGCGTCGGAGCTGGCGTTCAGCCCCGCCTGGATGCTCGGGTTCAGCATGACAACGATGACCGAGGAGTAGAGGAGCGGCATATAGAAGGGAAGAAGACTCCGGGTCTTGCGGATCGTCTCCTCCTCCCGGTGCTCGGGAAGCTTGCTCTGGAGGCTCCAGCCCTCCCAGACCGCCACCGAGCATTCGATGATGATGCCCACCAGGAAGATCCAGGCACCGGCCCGGCCGTCATCGGTCCAGCCGTTATGGATGAACAGCCAAGACATGCTGAACATGACGGCCACGCGGATGCCCATCCCGAGGGTCATCCAGCCCGTTCGCAGCTGATTGATGATGACGCCTTGGAACAGGCTCCGGAGGCCGGAGAAGACGTAGAGGAAAGCCAGCACCTGATACACGCGGACCGTCGGCACCGCCAGCTCCTCCTTCACGCCGAACACGTGCCGGAACAAGGCCTCTCCGGCCGGGGTCCAGCCGATGACCACACTAATCGCCAGCAGGATGCCGATCAGAATCCCCGTCAGCTTGGCGACGGACCGGAACGAGGTCCGGTCCCTCGAGAACTTGCTGGAGGATTGCCGGATGGCATTGGAAGGCATATCGATCAGGAAGGAGAGGCTCAAGGCCACCGCATACGTGCTGATGGTAAAATCCGGCGTGCTGGAGCGTGCCAGCACGCTGTTGACGATGACATGCGTCAGAGCGGCCAGCATGGAAGAGATACCCATGGGGATGTAGAATTTGATGATGCGCAGCATGATGGCTACTCCTCCCGGGCGATGGTCATGCCCCTATCATAACGATGGACCCGGAGCGTTCCCGCTGCGGGCCATCGTTTCCATGCATATGGCACGTTCGAATGCCGAGTGGCTTGCTCCGGATTACTTCCGGAAGCGGAACCAATCCACATCCGTGTAGCCCTCATACCCTTCGGCCCCGTTCATCCGGAGGGAGAACAGACCCAGCTTGGCGCCGACCCAGCCGCCGGGCACCGCCGTGAAGGCGCTGCCGATGGTCTTGTACGACTGGCCGTCCAGGCTGTAGGCCCAGGTGAAGACCGCCTCCAGCACGCAGGTCGTCCGCAGGAAGACGGTGCTCGTGCCGGCCGGAAGCTCCACAGCATCCGCTACGGTCTCCGTCGAGCCTTCCTTGCTTCCATGGCCGGTGACATAGACCAGCTTCAAGCCCGTCTCCGTCTTCTCCAGCGCCACATACGCATAATCATGGCCGAAAACCGTGAGGCCGGCCCGCTCGCCGACGGCTCCCGGATGGAAATCCAGCTTGGCCTCCGCCGTGAACTCCGGCGCCGGAAGCTTCTGGCCGATGACGCTCGGCGCGTGGTACAGGGTGGTGCCGCCTTCGGGCAGCGGCTGGGTGTAGAGCCGCAGATGGCCCGGATTGGCCTTCAGGGAGGACCATCCGGACTTCCGGTTGCCCTGCCACTGCCACTGGAGACCGAGTACCGGCAAATCGAACTCATCGTTCGTCTCCGGCTCCGCAGCCGGCCATTCCTTGCCTACGTTAGGCTTCTTGTGGATGATAACCGGCTCTCCCAGAACGCTGTCGCCCGTCGAGGTGCCCATATAGGGCCAATCGTTCTCCCAGCCCATAGGCTGGAGGTGGACGATACGCCCGTAAGCCTCCCGGTCCTGGAAGTGGACGAACCAAGATTCCCCGGACTCCAGCTCCACATAACCGCCCTGATGGGGGCCGTTGACCTCCGTTGAGCCCTGGGCCAGAACAATCTTGTCCTCATAGGGGCCAAAGACGGACTTTGACCGCAGGATGGTCTGCCACCCGGTGGGCACGCCGCCTGCCGGCGCGAAGATGTAATAGTAGCCGTTGCGCTTGTACATCTTGGGCCCTTCCATGGTCGGATGGTCCTGCTCCCCGTCGAAGATGACGACACCATCATCCAAGAGGGCCGTGCCGTCCGGCTTCATGCGGCACATCTTCAGGCGGTGCTTGATGCCGCAGCGGCTCCGGGCGAAGGCGTGGACCAGATATGCCTGGCCGTCGTCGTCCCAGAACGGGCACGGGTCAATCCAGCCCTTGACCTCCTTGACCATGTGCAGCGGCGACCAGGGACCCGCCGGATTCTCCGCCGTGGTCATGTAGATGCCTTCGTCCGGCGCGCTGAAGAAGATCCAATACTTACCGTCGTGGTACCGGATGCTGGGAGCCCATACGCCGTCCCCGTGACGGACGCAGCCGTCATACCCGCCCGGCAGCACATCCACCGCATGGGCGATCAGGGTCCAATTGACCAGATCCTTGGAGTGCAGCACCGGCAGTCCAGGTGAGTGGGCGAAGCTGGAGGCCGTCATATAGAAATCCTCCCCCACCCGGACCATATCGGGGTCCGAATAATCGGCGTACAGGATCGGATTCCGGTAGGTTCCGTCCCCCAGATCCGCCACCCACACGGACTTCATACCTTGCTCTTTCGACATTGATAACCCTCCTCTTTCATTCAATAGATGAACCATGTATACTCTTGTCATACAGCATTTTTATCGGCCTCTATTTCCAAGAGCCCAGCAGTCTTGTATGATACATATTGTCACTTTTTGTGGAACAAGGATAGGATGGTGAACGCCACCATGAGCGACCTCATCGGGATCAAATACCAAATCGACGACCAGCTGTTTTCCATACAGCAGATGCGCCGGACCGGCTACTACGTTATGCCGCGGCCCCATACCCATCCCTACTACGAGCTCTATTATCTGCTCCAGGGGGAACGGGTCTATTTCATGAACGGCAAAGTCTATACCGCCCAAAAAGGAGATTTGGTCCTGGTCCGGCCGGGAGATCTTCACTCCACCGCCAGCTCCCAAATCGAAGAATTCGAGCGGGTGCTCGTACACTTCGCCCCGGAGTTCCTGACCGAACAGGACCGTGCGGTGCTGGACCTGCCCTCTTTTCAGGAGTCGGCGCTGCTGCGCTTCCCTCTCGACCAGCAATCCGAGCTGGAGCACCTGCTTCTGACCATGCTGTCCGAATGCCGGGAAGAGCCCGCTCTCTACGCATCCTATGTGCGGAGCCTCCTTATGGAGTTCCTGATCCGGATCCACCGCAACGGGAATCTGGGACAGGAAACCACCGAAGCCTCCCACCCCATGCATCAGAAAATATCGGAGATCGCTTCCTACATCCACGATCATTACCGGGAGCCTCTGACGCTGGACCATGTGGCGAAGCTGTTCTACATCAGTCCCGCGTATCTCAGCCGGATCTTCCTGAAGCTGACGGGCTTCCACTTCAGCGAGTACGTCCGGGTGGTCCGGATCCGCGAGTCCCAGAAGCTTCTGCGTACCGGCAAGGAGAAGATCCACCGCATCGCCGAGATGGTCGGCTTCGAGCACGTATCCCACTTCAACAAGACCTTCAAGAAGGTGACGGGCTACTCGCCGCTTCACTACCGCAAGCATCATAAGGGATGAAGGACGGCCTTAGCGCCGCCCTTTCTTCCCTTCCCCTTGCCTCCCCTTCCCTAGCCGCTTACACGCTGTGGATCTCGACCCTTCCCGTTACTTCAGGGGCGACGGCTACGGCCCGGCAGTTCTCGGCCGTGTCCGGCTGCCGGCAGTCGATGGCACCGCTCCGGCTGCCGCTGACCGTCAGCATCCGGCTGTCCCCGCTTCCGCTTCCCGTAAGCCGGAGAATGTCCACCTCCTCGCATTGATGCAGCTTCACCAGAGGTCCCTCGGCCGTCGTCAGGCGCAGATCCTCCAGGCGGAGCTTCTTGGCGTTGTGGCAGACCACGCCCTGCTTGGCTTCCGCCAAGTAGTTGCGGATGGTCAAGCCTTCGACGGGCATCTCGGCCAGGCCGTTGATGAGGAAGGCGGTCTCCGCACCGGTGCACACACAATCGTCGATGGTGATGTTGCGGAACACCGGTGTCTCCTCCGTGACGGGGAATGCTTGGTCCCGAGCTTCGCCGGAGCCTTCCTTGCCCTCGTAGAAGAGCGAGAAGGAGATGGCTTCGCCGACGATGTCCACCATGCGGATGTTGCGCATGGCGATGTCCTCCACCACGCCGCCGCGTCCCCGGGCGCTCTTGAAGCGGATGCCGATATCCGTCCCCATGAAGGTGCAGTCGGACACGTCCACATACCGGACGCCGCCGGACATCTCGCTGCCGACGACGAAGCCGCCGTGGCCATGGTATACGATGCAGTTGCGGATGGTGACGTACTCCAGCGGCATCCCCAGATCCCGGCCGGGCTTATCCTTGCCGGACTTCATGCAGATGGCGTCGTCGCCCACGTCGAAGCTGCAGTTCTCCACCAGCGCGTACTTGCAGGAATCCAGATCCAGGCCGTCGCCGTTCTGGGCGAACCAGGGATTCCGCACGGTGACGCCGCGGAGGGTCACATGCTCACAGGCCCACGGATGCAGGTTCCACGCCGGGGAATTCTGGAACGTGGCATCCTGCAGGAGAACCCGCTTGCAGCGGCGGAAGCTGAGCAGATTCGGACGCAGGTAATCCCGGATCTCCAGGAAATCCGCCGGCTCAGTCTTCCCTTCCCGGAGCAGCTCGGCCAGGCGGGCGCCGCCGTTCATCGCTGCAGGGCTCGGCCACCACATCATGTTGGCCTCGTCCACTACGCCGCCGCTTGCCGCCAGCTTCTTCCACTGCCTGTCGGTCATCTTCCAATCCTTCACGGGCCTCCAAGCCTCACCGCCTCCGTCGAACACGCCGGTACCGGTGATGGCAATATCTTCACAGCCCTCGGCGTCCAGCGGCGACTGGCAGCGGACGGCCGGCAGGCCTTCAAAGGTCGATGCAATCAATGGGTAATCGCTGAACCTTTTGCTGAACAGCACGGTTGCGCCGGCTTCTGCGTGAAGCTCCAGACGGCTGGCCAGCTTCAGCGGTCCGGTCAGCCACAGGCCGGCCGGAATGACGATGCGGCCTCCGCCCGCTGCCGAGCAATCGGCGATGGCCTTCCGGAAGGCCTCGGTATTGTCGGTCACTCCGTCTCCCACGGCGCCGTAGTCCGTTAAGCGGAATTCGCGGTCCGGAATGGCAGGCAATTGCACCTCTGGCATGGTCCATTTCTTCTCTGTTGGGTTAATGATCATTCTCCACTCTCACCTCGCTGTCAGTTTAAACAAAATTGAACTAAGTTTCCATACATCTTGTTGATCATTTTATGTATTATTAATCTTTCTTGTCGTATCAAAGGAGAAAACCGCCTTGCACTCAAGGCGGTTTCCATTCGTTATGATGTGCAGGCCGGGCGTTGGAGATTCTTCCCTTTCGACATGTGGCAAGCCGATGGGCTAACCGGTGGATGGTGCAAAGTGAACTTACCCTTAGGGATCATGATGGAACGAACGATACTTCACCCATTGGTCAACTTCATCCTTCATGAACACCTTGGTCTCCCCGATTGCTGCATACGGTATCATGCTGTAGGTGTCCCAGGAACCGTTCGATCTCCGCAGCTCCACTCTCTTGGTCTGATCTTCGGCTATGATCTTCTGTAAATCCGCATTAGAGACATGCAAATACTCCGATAGCTGCTTCTCTGTCATCATCGGGTTCTCTTCCCTGCCTCGAATAGGGCTTCCGGCTTCTCGTGACAGGATGAGTGATCCGGCAATCATGCTCATGCCCAGGATGCACGATGCGATAATCATGGTTTTCTTCACAAGGACTCCTCCCCACAAATACCCCGTATCTTACTGCCTAAATTTACCACAAGGGGAGCCTCTCTAACAGCATGCTTGCCAAACGAAACACCCCGGCGCTTCTGAAGCGACGGGGTGCCTATAGGATATTGCTTATTTCGCCTGCTTGAACAGCCGGCTTACGATCACGGCTGCTTGCGCACGGTTGGCCGGGCTCTTCGGTGCGAAGCGTCCTGTGCCTACGCCTTCGATGATGCCGCTGTCGCGCATGGCGTCCACCGCCTGGACAGCGTAGGAGGCGATCTCGTTCTCATCGCGGAACGCTTCCCCGGAGGCTGCATTTGCCGTCAGTCCGCGACCGGTGGCTTGAGCGGCCCGGAACACCATCACGGCCATATCCTCGCGTGTGATCGGATCCTCGACGCCGAAGCTGCCGTCCTCCTTGCCCTTCACGATGCCCAGCTTGTGGGCGGCTGCCACGGAGCTGGCGTACCAGCTTCCCTGCTCCACATCAGTCAGGCTGCTCTTCGCCGCATCGTCCGTGAGCTCCAAAGCGGACATTAGCATCTTCAGGAACTCAGCCCGAGTCACCTGGTTCAACGGCTGGAAGCTGCCGTCTCCGGTTCCGTTCACGATGTCACGTGCTGCCATTACTTCGATGCTGCTCTTCGCCCAAGCAGCCTGATCAAGATCCTTGAAGGTGACCTCATTGTAGGCTGCCACATACCGGCTGAAGTGAGGCGGCTTAAATTCTACCGCTCCGGATGCCGCTTGGTACTGTCCGTTCTTCACCGTCTGCAGCTTGCCCTTGTCATCCAGATAATAGATGACGACCTTATCCGGATTCTCCCCCGCACGAAGCGTATAAGGAATCTGTACCTTAACGCCGCCGCCGAAGCCGTTGACCGGGCTGCCGTCCACGGACAGGCTGAAGTCGTAAACTGTGCCGTCTCCCACCTTGGACAGGACGGAATCGGACAGTAAGGAGGCGTCCACCTTGGCGACGGCCAGCTGCAGATCGGCTCCGCCGTTCTTGAGCGCCTTACCCAGCAAGCCGGCATCCAGCGAAACCTTGGCCATACCTGCATCCAGCACCGTCGTTTTCACCGTTCCGCCGGCTGCCTGAAGCAGCTCCTTCGCCGGCAGGGACAGCTTCACTTCCTTGGCCCCTGAGGAGGGAGCCACTTGAATGAGCAGGCTTTCCTTCGCACTGCCGGCGGCCTTCAGCAGGTCGGCAGCAGGAATAGACACGGAAGCTACTCCCTTGGAGTCCGCCGGCACATCCACCTTAACCGATCCATCTGTAACTGTGGAAGGAAGCGGTGCCGCCATTCCACCCTTGACGGCGCCGGGAATGCTGCCGCTGTCGGAGCCCGAAGAAGGCGTATACCTCTGATATACCACTTTAGGTGTCATCAATTGGCCGGCCAGGACGGCTGCTTTGATATCCTCGCCCAGGTAGAAGCCCAGATGAGGCGGCTGGTTGTAGGCTGAGTTCTGCCAGCCGATGCCGTTGCGGTATACCGGATCATGCATCAGAGTGTACAGCCGGTAGTCCGTCGGCAGGGTGGTGCTGTAGATCCGGAGCTCGGAGCTGTCGGTTGTCGGCAGCAGCACCTCCTCGCGCCAATCGCCGAGAATATCCGCCTGCAGTGTCGGGGTTGCCTTGGTCCCGTTGCTGCTCATGACGCCGTCAAAACTTCTTACGGCAGCGGTCGTGCCGGTTTTCTCATTGAACTTCGTGATGCTGGTATTGTCCAGCATCTCCTGCAGCAGGTCGCCGTCCCAATACAAAGCGTAGTTCATGGAAACGCCTGCGGTAGAGTAGCTGGTATAGGAGTACGTACCGGTTGTGACGCTGTAGATCCCGCCTCCGGTTGCGGTTGTCGTGCCTTTTGTAGCTCCCCAGAACTCATGGCCCGGCTTGGAGTCAATATTGGCGGCCAAGCTGCGTCCTGCGTCCACATAGTTATAGTAAGCCTGGAGAGTCTCTCCCGTCGCGGCGTCATGCACCTCCAAGGAGGCCACAGACGGCTCCTCGTGCACTTCCACGACCTGTAAGCCTTCCCGCGTCGGGTCGAAGGCGCCCATGTGCATAGCGTCGCCATGGGAGCCCTGCACGCGTCCTTGGTTTCCGTCCATTGCGTACAGAATCTTGCCGTCATGATCCAGAGTCAGGGAGCCTGCGACGATCTCATCGAAGCCGTCGTTATCCACGTCGCCGGTGGACAGGTTGTGGAAGCCCAAGCCATCGCCGCGTCCCGCTGTATTCGAGTCGAAGGTCCATTCGGTTACCAGCCTGCCGTTCACCAGGCTGTAGGCCACGAAGGTGGTCCGCTGGTAATAGCCCCTGCCGAATACGGCGCTGGGCTTGACTCCGTCCAGATAGGCCAGACCGGACAGGAAACGGTCGGAGCGGTTGTACCAAGTATCACCCCACGAAGACACCTCTCCGAGTGGGAAAGCGTACTTTACCGAATCGATCAGCCTGCCAGTCTCCCCGTTAAAGACGGACATCCACTCCGGTCCGCCGGTGATATGGCCGCTCTCGTTCAGATAGTCGCCGTTGTCAGCCGGATTTCCTATAACACTCATGACCTTGGAGTAATCCACCTTGCCGCCGGTGGCCCCGTATACCGTGGTGGCGTCGGCGGTCTTGATCATGAACTCCGCCTTGCCGTCCCCGTCAAAATCGGCGGCGATAAACTGGTTGTAATGGGCGCCGGAGGTCAGGTTCAACCCCATGTCCATGCGCCACAGCAGGGTACCATCCAACTTGTAGGCGTCGAAGAGGGTTGGCCCCGTCATCGCGCTCTGCGAGCTGTCGATGGCGTTGGAGGGGTACCACTTGACGATGACTTCATACTGTCCGTCGCCGTCCAGGTCGGCCACACCGCCGTCATTGACGCTGTAGCTGTACTCGCCGGAGGCCGTTGTGCCTCCTGCAGGCTTTTGCATCGGGATGGACAGGTAATTCTTGTCGGAAGCGTCCATCATATTCCGCTCGGTAACCGTCCCGTTCACCAGCGTCTCCACCGTATACCGGTCTCCGGCTACACCTGCCGCATCCAGAAAATTCCCGGCTGCCAGCGGTTCGGTATTAAGCAGCTGCCCGTTGCGGTACACATTGAACCGTACATCGCGAGCGTATTCATCCCCCAGAAGGCGCCAGCTCAGGAAAATACCCGTGTCCGCCTTCAAGGCCACTACACCCCGGTCCAGCCACTCGGCCTGGCGCTTGAGTGTGCTTGGCTTCAAGCGGTTGTAGACGTAATTGGTGGCATACCGTCCGAAGCCGTTCTCCACGGAGCCGCCTGTCGTTAATGCCCCCCGGAATTCATATACGCCCGGAACGGCCGGATTCCACGGAGTTCCTACCGAGGACCAGGTCACTCCCAGGGTAGCGGTTGATTTGTCGGCCAGTGTGACCTTGACCGTCTGCGGAAGCCCGACGGAAGCCGGATTGGTGGTGGTCTCTTGCACATAAACAGTGCGGTAAGGCAACTGCTGCACCTGAGTAATCCGGCTCAAGGGTATGGCTGCGGTGGACACGCTGAAATTGTCCAGATAGGTGGTCCACGTGATATTGTTGCCGGAGGTCCGGACCCCCGCCAGCCGGACGGAGGACACCGAGCAGTCGAAGGCTACCCCATCCAGAGTAGACGTATAGGATTCCGTCTTTCCGTTGGATTTGTCCGTCATCGTCAGCTGGACTCGGTTGTTCTGCACGTCGATCAGGATCTGCACGGCATACCAGGTTTGCGGGTTGGTGAAGACCGTATTCGAGGGCAGCTGCTTGCCGGCGAAATAGGTCAATGGAGAGTTATTCGTATTGTTCAGCGTGTAGATGACGTTGTTGGAGCTGTCGCTGATGCGAAGCTCTCCGGCGTTCTCACTGGGATTGCTTCCCTTGTCATTGACCTTGCCGGGATACCAATCGAAAGCCAGCAATGTTTGCGCTCCAATGATCGGGGAGCTGAAGGTTTTGGTGGCGACGCGTCCGCCTTTTTGGTCGCTCATATTGAAGAGGAGCTTGGGCGTGCTGTTGGTGTAGGTACTGGTTCCCACCGTCGCCGTGTCAATGGCGAGCGTGGCGCTGGAGGTGGTGAAGCCCCAGTTGGCCGGTGTCACCGTCCCCGAATCGCCGAAGTCAGTGGAAGTGACGGTTTGCAGTACCGCGGCACCTCCCGTATTCGTGCCTGTGCTGTCCGCCCATACCAAAGATGCGTTCGATAGGACTAGAGCCCAGGTTAAAGCCAGGGCCAACCATTTTCTAATGTGCTTGTTAGGACCCACTTTCACATAACACTCCTTTGACCTTGTAATGGCCGGGCGCAAGTATGCGCTTACAAATCACAGCCGTTTGACATGCCTCCGCTTGATCATTCGCCTCCCTCTCTCTTGACGATTGCAGTCTACGGATACGGCTGGAGCCCTTTTCGCCCTTCGAATGTTAACTATGCTCTGCGCCGGATTATCCGTCTAGCACACTTTTTTGCAGCCCGGCACCATGCGATTAATGCTGGGATAGAACTTTTTTGACCGCGTTTCTCTTTTCTTGCTTCCAACCGGTTCTTGACGAGGCGAAGTGTTCAGAGCAACATTTTCCGGCCTTGTGGTACAATACAACCAGAACCGCCAGGGGGGGGGATTGACAGCAGATGGACATCGCGATCATCGTGGAAGGCAAAAACGACCGGGCTCGCTTGAAGCGGCTCCTCGATCCGGAGGTGCTGATCCTATGCACGTACGGGACGCCGGGGGCTGACCAGCTGGCGGACCTGCGGAAGCGCGTCGGGGACCGGGACGTATTCGTGTTCGCCGACAACGATTCCTCCGGTAAGCGGATCCGGGCCATGGTCAGCGATCTGTTCCCCGATGCGGAGCAGATCTACACCCGCCGCGGCTACGCCGGGGTCGAGGGCACACCGGATGAATACCTGATCCAGCAATTGGTAAAGGCGGGGCTAGAGGAATACATCCTCTATCCGCCGCCTGAAGAAAGCTTGCCGTAAACGCTGCTTGTTATGGGATGAACCGGATTAAATAAATAACGAGGGTCACCGTCACGATGCTGGCCACCGTGGAGGAGAACACCGCCTGCGAGGCGAAGTCCGGCTCATTGTCGAACTCTACCGCCAAGAGGACGCTGGCCAGTGAGGTGGGCACTGCGCAGGACAGCACCAGCGCCTGGGCCATCAGGCCGTGGATGCCCAAGAGCCAGACGATGCCGAAGCCTAACAGGGGGGCCACGCAGAGCCGAAGCACATTGGACCAGGCAATATTGGCCAGCCGGTCCGGCTGCCACTTCATCTGGCCCAGCTGCACCCCCAGGGTCAGAAGTGCCAAGGCCGTGTAGCCGTTGGCAATGTAGGTGACCGGCTCATAAAGAGGCTGCGGGATGGGAATATGCAGCTCCTTCAGCACGACGGCCAGCGGCACGGCGTAGATGACCGGCATGCGGGCGATGGTCCGAAGCGTCTCCCGCAGGGTGCTCTTGTGAGCGTTCACCGCATAGATGCCGTAGGTGTTGGGCAGCACGCTCTGGAACACCATGACGATCAGCTGGACCGACATGGTGAAGGGGTTGTTCGCGAACACCAGCTGGTTCAGCGGAATCGCGTAATTGGCGCTGTTGTAGAAGAGCACGCTGTTGCGCATGGCGCTCTTCATGCCGCCCTCCACCTTGCGGAAGCGGAGCACCACCTCTGCGATGGCGTAGAGCGTCCCCAAGAAGAGCACGATGAACAGAATGATCTGGAACAGGATCACCGCCGACAGCTCCGACTCGTAAAGCAGCTTGAAGATCATTACCGGCGTGAACAGATAAAAAATCAGCTTGGAGAAGGTCTTGATATCCAGCAGGAACCGCCGGTACAAGCCTGCCCCCAAGCCGATCATGATGCTGAGCGGAATGATGTTATGAAGTAAGATATGTCCGAAATACCCCATGCTGCAACGGTCCTTCCGAACGAGCGCTCTGGATTACTTGGCTTTGGACAAGGCCAGCAGGTCCTTGGCGATGGTGTCCGCCGACAGCTCCAGATCGTTCGCGTTGTAGTAATGGCGGATCTGCCCCTTCTTATCCACCAGGAAAACCACATTCGTATGCGCAATATCCCCGTTCGCCTGCTTCGCCACTCCGATCTCCCACTTCCGGGCCAGCTCCAGCGAATAAGCCTCCTCGCCTCTCAAGAAATACCAGCCGTTCAGATCCGCGTGGAACCGACCGGCGAATTCCTTCAAGGCCTCCGTCGTATCCTTCACCGGGTCGAAGGTAATGGAATAGAAGGCGGTCTTGGTGCCGAAGGCATCCTTCTCCTTCAGCTTATCCTGCACCTGGGACAGCAGGTACGTGGTCATCGGACAGACGTCCGGGCAGGACGCATAATAAAAATACACCAAGCGGGCCTTGCCGTCTGTGTCGTGAAGCGTAACATTCTTCCCGTCCAGATTCTGGAGCGTGAAGTCGGGGCCCGGCTTGTCGTAATTGAACTTCGACGTTTGATTCCCCAGCGTCTGGTACAGAATCGCGGCCCCCAGGACCAGCAGAACGGCAATGCCGGCGACGAGAGCCCAGACGGGCGGATTTTTCCTGGCTGTTGCGCTCATGCTTCCTCTACCTCTCCCTTCTCTTGTGCAAAAAGAAATCCCATGCCGGAAGACACGGGATATCCCACATCTATAGAATTACCTTCCTGCCGTGTCAATGACCATAATGACGAAGAGCAGCGTCAAATAATTGATGGAAAAAAGAAAGACTCCTTTGGACCACTTGATCTCATCCCGGGCCCCGAAGCCACGGGCGCACATGAACACCCAGGCCAGGCCGAGCACCGTGGAGGCGACCAGATAGAACACGCCCACATAGTTGTAGGTGTAGAGCAGGATGGATACCGGCACAAGCGGCACAACATACCGCATCATGCTGATCTTCGTCGGATGGACGCCCTTGACCACCGGTAACAGCGGATAGCCGGCCGTCCGGTAATCCTCCAGCCTGCGGATGCCCAAAGCCCAGAAGTGAGGCGGCTGCCACAGGAACAGAATCAGGAAGAGAATGAGCGCTCCCATGTCCAGCTGGTTAGCCACAGCCGCGTATCCGATCACCGGGGGCACCGCGCCGGAGATGGCGCCGATGGTAGTGCTCCAGACGGAGGTGCGCTTCAGCCAGGCGGTGTACACCCACACATAGACGAAGAGGCCGAGCAGGCCCAAGAGGGCGGACAGCGGGTTCACGAGAATACCCAGGACGGACACGCCCACGACCCCGAGGAATATTCCGTAGCCCAGCACCAGGTTCGGTGTCATGGCCCCAGTAGGCAAAGCCCGGTTCCGGGTACGTGCCATCTTCACGTCCATATCCCGGTCCAGATAGTTGTTCAGCACGCACCCGGACGCCATGACGAGCATGGTGCCGAGCAGGGTCCAAACCATAAGTAACCAGTTGATGTCCCAACGGGATGCGATCCAAAACCCGCCGAAGGTCGTAATCAGATTCGAGAATAAAATGCCGGGCTTGGCGACTTGTACAAAGTCCTTCCAGCTCAAGCTCCGCGGCACCGGGGTCTCCAGGGCCCCGCCTGCAGTTCCGGCTTCGGAGTCGAAGCGGACTTGCTTTTCCATTGCAGCTTGTTCCACGAGGCGGTCTCCTCCTCCAAGTTCTATGCTTCCGCTGTTGCTGCGTCTACATATTATAATGATTATAATATCAATCCCCCGTTGCTTTGACAACTGAAACGGGATTTCGGCGAGGCGGCGAATTATGGAACCTCTCATCTGGTCAAAAAGCCCAAGCAGCTTAGACACGCGGGATGCGCTGTCCGCCCTTGGGCTTCGTCAGGATGTGGCGCCGCCATGACTTGTCGGCATCCACTTATCTGCGTCGGGTCTCCGTCAGATGGAACTGGTTCACCAGCTGCTGCAGGAAATCCGTAATGGCCTCCACATGCTCGGAGGTGTGCCGTACCTTGACCATGTCTGTCTGCAGATCGGACACCTTGCTCTCCACCTCGGAGGAGATGTTGCGGTTTTCCTTGCTGATATTGGCGATCTTCTCCATCAGCCCAACCACCTCATCGACGACCTGGGTCTTCATCGCATCCTCCGCACTCGCACCGCTCAGAAGCTCGGATGCCGCGGCAACGGCGTCAGCCCCTTCCTTCACCGCTTCGATGCCTTCACCCATGGAGCTGTAGGCCGCTTGGGACTGCTTGTCGATTTCCTGTACGGTCTCATGGATCTCCTCCGTTGATTTGCGGGTCAAGTCCGCCAGCTTGCGGATCTCCCCCGCCACCACTGCGAAGCCACGTCCGTGCTCGCCTACCCGCGCCGCCTCGATAGAAGCGTTCAAGGCCAGCAGGTTGGTCTGGGCAGAGATCTCCTCGATGACGCCTAGGACCGAGCGGATACGTTCCGTCGTGTCCATGAAGGTCTTGATGGTCTGATTGCTCTCCATAACCTTGGAGTGGATGTGGTCCATCCGGTCCCCGATCCGGAGCACCTCGCTCTGGGCCACCCCGATCTGCTCTACCGCCTTCCCCTCTAGCATCTGCAGGGTGCTCTTCATCTCCACCACCACATGCTTGGCTGCGTCGATATCCTGCAGCTGCTTGCGGATGCTCCGGATCATGTCGCGGATCCGGTCGCTCATCCGCTCGGCGGAGCCAACGGTCGTCGACATGGAGTCGTTCAGCTCATCCTGGTTCACCAGCACGTCCGATGCGGCCCGCTTCACCTGCAGCATGATGCCCTCCAGAGAATCGATCATGTTGTTGATCCACTTGGCCAGTTCCCGCACCTCGTCGTGGGCGAATTGGTCCAGCTTGAGACGCTGGGTCAGGTCGCCCTGTCCTTCGGCGTTGATCCGAATGAAGCGGTTGATATCCCCCAGCTGCTCCGCCACCGGCCGGCTCCCCTTGCGGTGGATCACCCAGGCCAGCAGCAGGCCGTAGACAAGGTTCGTACCCGCGAATGCGGCACCCGTCCACAGCGCCGATACGTCGCTGCGGGCAAGCACAAAAGCCAATGTCCCTGCCAATAACGCGAACAGCGCCAGGAGGGGAAGCTGTATGCGGGTCATTTTCCAGCTGATGCCTCGGATCCGGTACACTTCCTCCAAGTCGCCCTCGCACATCATGCCCCACTGATCGGGACAATGCGGCAGCTGGAACGTAACGCCCTTACCGATTACGGGGATGTGCCGGTAATCCGAATAACCTGGAAACTCGACGAACAGATTGCTGCCGTTGGCAATGGTATTCGCCACGCCCGGATGCAGCTCTCCGGTGGCCGGGTCCGTGAACCGAAGCTCCAGCTCCGTGTGCTCCTTGACCGTGACCGTGCCCCAATCGGTGGTGACACCGTCCTTCAGGTTCTCCCCGTGGGTGAATGTCCGGTCCTCGAAGCGGCTCCTCGACAAGGCAGTTCCCAAGGGAATGTGCGTGTTCAGAGCCGGTTTGGCCATGAAGAGGTAATTATCCCCGGAGTCCGGATACACATGTCCCGACTCTCTCTGAATCAGATCGCCGATCACGTCGTTCGGCACCCTGCCGCAGAGTGCTCCCTCCCAGCCCTTCGAGCCGGGAGCGGCCAGGGGCAGGATGAAGAGCAGCGTCATTTTGTCATGGAAGGAGGACGTGCTGGGGCCGATCTCCAACGTAAGCGGGTCGGCGTAAGGCCCGAAGAGACACTTCGTCGGCCCGTTCGTCCGCTTGGCGTAAACCACGCCTGGCTGAAGGGGATCCCCGTCGCCGTAACGTTTTCCGGTATGCTTCGGGTAGGTCGAGTAAACGACCGAGCCGGCTGCGTCCAGCAGGAACAGCTCCGAGAAGTCCGGCGCCCGGCCTCTGGCCGCGGCGAACAGGCTGTCCCACCCTTCCCGTCCCGTCTCCTGTGCAGGAGGCAGGCCGCTGATGCTGTGCAGTTGTCCGGATAACCGCTCCAGATGGCTCCAATGCTCATTGGTCCAATCCTTCAGAAGCTGCACCCGGGTCTGGGCGATTCCTTCGAATATTTCTTCCACATCGTCCTTCAATCCGCGGTTCAATCGGTATGACCACCATAAGGGCAAACCTTTCTTCCATCCTAACCAGTCAAACATGCTTCCACCGCCTCGATCATTCTGCCTCATCCTCGTATCCCGTCAACCCCTGTTGTATGTCAACTATTGTAACATAAACTAGTAATAATTGCCCATATATCCGTCAACAGACGATGATTTTTCGGGCTTTTATCCCAAAATTGTCGAAAATTCACCCGAATAATCCTTGGCTTAACGAGGCTATCCTCCCACTTCTAAGCGTCTGCCGCCACAATCGACTGGCTTGTCATGAGCGTTCTGCTTTGTCTAACGGCGTCAACAAGCGCTTACAGAATGTGAGCCGCGCCATACTCCCCCTGCTATTTCCCCGGAAATATCGACAAAGCCAACCAGAGCCACCTACCGATACCATACCGGGATAAGCGATTCGCCACCGTAAGCTGGCGAAACGTAGGAAAGCGCGGAGGGCTTCGCCGCCGTTTCTGCGAGGCCTGCAGGCCCCGTCTTCTCATCACGAGCCGAAGTATGCCATCAACCGCGCAGCGCCTTCTTCACACTGGGATCACGCCCCCTCTTCCAAAACGTCTAGATCAGCGTCCGATGGCGGGTGGACATCCTTCTCCATTTTTCCGCATCCGAATCCTGCATAGGCGGGATTTTTACGCTTTACTCTGCATAAATTTTACAGAGTCTGCCGTCGCTGCGGATGCACCGGAGCATGCGCCCGCCCAGATCCTATTCCGTTGCAGCTTGCTTCAGGCGGCTCGAACGGATACCGGTCGGCCGGCAGCTGCCTACATAGGGAGGGGGGAACGAATTGCCCGTCATCAAAGCCAATTCCAATCACGTCAGGCTGCTGGCCCGGCTTATGCGGGCGGAAGCGGAGGGAGAGGGTGAGCTGGGCATGCTGATGGTCGGCAATGTGGGGGTCAATCGGGTGAAGGCCAATTGTCTGGACTTCAAGGAAATCCGCGATCTTCAGCAGATGGTCTACCAGCGCCCAGGAGGCTTCGAGGCCACCGTCAAGGGCTACTTCTATCAGAGGGCGCGGGACAGGGAGATTCGTCTGGCCCAACGCGTCATTAACGGAGAACGCCAGCATCCTGCCAGCAATGCGCTCTGGTTTTTCCGTCCGGAAGGAGGATGTCCGGGCCAATGGTACGATCAGCCGAACACCGGACGTTTCAAAAAACACTGCTTCTTCGCCCCCACCTCTCAGAATTGTCCTCGTGTCTACTCTTAACCCCATTCGTGATCCATGGTTCACCCCATAAAGGAGGATGAAAAGAAACATGATGAATTACCCTTACAACCGGTTCGCCGGTACGGCCACTCCGTACGGCTATCCGGCGCAGACCGCGCCTATGGGCGGAGCGCAAGTCCCCATGTTTCCCCAGCAGGAAGCAGGAATGGTACCGCCGGTTCCGGCAGGCAGCGCCATCCCCGGCGCAGGAGGCGTTCCTGGCCCCGTTCCCGGTGCGCCCGGCGGCCCCCAGAGCCAGCTTCCTCTGGAGCAGTCCTACATTGAGAATATTCTCCGCCTGAACCTGGGCAAGATCGGCACCTTCTACATGACTTATGAGAACAACCGCGAGTGGAACGCCAAAATCTTCCGCGGCCGGGTGGAAGCGGCAGGCCGGGACCACATCATCATCAGCGACCCGCAGAGCGGCACCCGCTTCCTGCTGCTGATGGTGAACCTCGATTATGTCACCTTTGACGAGGAGCTGAATTACTTCTTTCCGGGCCAGATTACCACAGGACGTTAATCGTTAAGACCGTTAAGGAATGCCAACAGCCCCCAAGACCGCGGTGAGAACCGCCATTTTGGGGGCTATTGGCATCAGACTGATTATTTCAGAGGCACACTCCAATAGGCTTGCTGAATCCAAGTCCGGTCGCTGAATTCGCGTCCGCGGAGGACGACCTTGCCGGGATACACCTCCACGAACAAGCCTTGGGCGGCGTCCTTTCTTACATATTGGGAAGCGCTGTCCAGCACCCGTCCGACCGAAGAGTTGCGGAACCAATGGAAAGCTTCCTTGCGGATGTAATGCTCCGTCGGGGAGGTCAAGTCCTCATGCGTATCCCCGGAGAACACGAACACGTTCGGATAAGCCTTCAGGATGCTGCGAACGCGGTCGGCTTGGAGAATCGTCTGGCTGGCTCCGTCACGACCGGGCGGTGGAAGCTCTTGATGGACCAGGACGAAGACCGGTTTTCCATTTGTTTTCTCGGCCATTTTCTGCGCGAACCACTTCAGCTGCTCCTCGGAGTACCAGGCCCCTTCACCAACCTCCTTCTTCTCCTGCACGTAGGTTTCCTGAGAAAGAAGAATGAAATGGTAGCCGTTGATCCATACATCATGATAAGGCTTCTCCAAGCCAAAAAACGAAGTGAACGCCTTCCGGGCCATATCATCCGTCTTGCCGTTTGGAAACGTCCCTTGACTCCACCGCCCGCTGTTGTTGATCCACACGTTGTAATAATCGTGGTTGCCCATATTGGCGTGTATGGGAGGCAGGGTATGGCCGGACAGGACTCTCTTCAATTCCTTATAATCGGCAGGCGTTCCCGCATCTGTCAGATCCCCGGTCATGAACAGCGCCTGTGCTTGGCTGCCGAACGATTCGATATCGAGCAAGGCCCGGTTCAGATGATCGGACAGGCTGGGGATGCCGGAGCTGATGTGCAGATCGCTGATGACGAAGAAGGAGAGCAGCGGCTCCGACGAATCCGCCGGTAGTGCCGAAGATGGCCGGGCTTCCGCAGCAGATTTCGCTGCCGGCGTATCCGCATGGATCACGCTGGGATTCAGGTTCGTGTACACCAACACGAAGAGGGTAAGGGCTATCACCCCTGCTCCGACGGTGGACACGATCCCGATGATAAATTGTCGCACATTCATGGCTTGCTCCTTTGATGATGTTCTGGGTCACTATTCCATTTAACGGTATCCGGACCCAAGAATTTTACGTTTCGGAGCATTTGCGCGGTCCATCCGTTCCTTTCGTCACGAGATGTTCACGATTCTAGAGGGAGTTGCCCTCTCATTCGCTGCGGAGCAAAGGCGTCACGGTACCAGCTGCTCCCGTTCCCGTTCCTTGTACTGTAGCTCATAGAGCTTGTAGTAATAACCCCGCTTGGCCAGCAGCTGGAAGTGGCTGCCGCTCTCGCGCACCTTGCCCTTGTGCATGACGATGATCTGGTCCGCGTGCTGGATGGTAGAGAGCCGGTGGGCGACGATCAGCGTGGTCCGGCCCTTGGAGATGGCATAGAGCGCATCCTGCACCGCCAGCTCCGTCTCCGTGTCGATGTTGGACGTGGCTTCGTCCAGGATCAGGATCTGAGGCCGGAAGGCCACGGCCCGGGCGAAGGACAAGAGCTGCCGCTCCCCGAGGGACAGCGTTACCCCCCGCTCGCCCAGCATAGTCCGGTAGCCGTCCGGCAGCTTCTTCATCCAATCGTCCAGATGGACCATCCGCGCCGCCTCTTCCACCTGACGGTCCGTAATGGACGCGTTGTTCAGGCGGATGTTATGCGCGATATCCCCGGTGAACAGGAACACGTCCTGCTGGACCACGCTGATGGTGCGCCGCAGCTTATCGAGGGGGATCAGCCGTATATCGGTGCCGTCCAGCGTAATGCGTCCCTTCTGAACGTCATAGAAGCGGTTGATCAGCTGGATGATGGAGCTTTTACCCGCACCGGTGGCTCCGACGAAAGCGACGGTCTGGCCCGGACGGATGGTGAAGCTGACGTCCTTCAGCACCCACTCCTCCGCGTTGTAGGCGAACCAGACGTTCTCAAAGCGGATCTCGCCCTGGACGGGCTCCTGAAGCCGTACCGGCTCCGGATGGTCCGTGATGCCCGGCTTCTCATTCAGCATATCCACGATCCGGTCCGCGCCGACCATGGCCGTCTGGATCTGGTTGTACTTCTCCGCCAAGCTCTGGAGAGGCTGGAAAAACTGCCGGATATAGTGGGTGAAGGCGTACACGACGCCGAAGGTCACCGCCCCGTCCAGCACCTTGGCCCCGCCGTACCAGAGCAGGAGCGCGATGGACAGATTCCCCAGGAACCCGATGGCCGGCTGAAAAATCGAGTTGACCACCGTCCCCGTCATCCCCGCCTTATAATAATCCCCGTTCAGATGGTCGAACTGCTCCCGTTGACGGTCCTCCCGGATGAACATCTGGGTGATCCGGATGCCGGACAGATTCTCCGCCAGGAAGGAGTTCAGCCGAGACAGGATAATCCGGCTCCGCCGCTGGGCATCCCGGATCAACGTCCGGTACCAGACCGTGATGACAGCCAGCACCGGGAGCACCGCGAAGGCGATCAGCGACAGCTTCACCGACAGCTGGAGCATGATGACGAAGACGCCCAGGATCATGATCACGTCCTTCACCAGATTGACGATGACCTGCGAATACAGCTGGTTCAGCGACTCCGTATCCTGGGTGACCCGCACGACCAGCCGGCCCACCGGGTTCCGGTCGAAGAACGACATGGACATCTTGGACAAGTGGGCGAAGAGCTGCTGGCGGATGTTGAAAATAATATGCTGCCCGGTATACTGCAGCAGGTTGTTCTGCCAATAGGTCAAGAGCGAGCCGCCGGCCACCGCCGCCAGGAACAGCAGGCCGATGGTCAGGAAGCCGCGGTAGTCCGGAGACCGGAAATCCTGGAGGGTCGCAGAATCCAGCTCCTGGGCTCCATACTGGACGCCGCCAGCCGCAAGAGTCAGCAGCCCTCCCTTGGTCTGCGGCTCGGACAAGGTCAGGTCCAAGGAGTCGGCTTCCCCGGGAAGCCAGCCCCGGATCAGCACGTGCTTGCCGCCGGTCTCTACGATCTGGACCTTCGACATCCCGGAGGGCACGGCGCCCTCCAGCTTGGAGACCTCCGAGGCTTTCAGCCGCACATAGAGCTCGCCGCCGCTTTCCATCATGTCCTTGCCGTAGGCCTTCAACCGGTCCCGCGCTCCGGGCTCCGACGCCGAGACGGTGAGCATCGGCTTGGACAAGCCGTTAATATGATCGTCGATGGCGATCTTGAGCAGATAAGGCCGCGCCAGCTCCGCCAGCACGATAAGGAACGCCAGGGCCAGACAGACTAGGATCGACTTCCAATATGGAAGCGCATATTCCGTCATCCTCCGCAGCAGCTGGGTATCCTTCAGTCCCGTATGCTCCTTCTCCTGATGGATGTTCATCCTGCCGCACCTCCCCGGGTCAAGCTGCCGATACCGGCGCCACGCTGCCGCGTTCCGGCTTCAGGACGTTCTTCGCAGGCCTCCGTCTCACCGGGAAGCCGCTCGGCCACTTCATCTAGCTGCTGCTTGCGGTACAGGTCCGCATACAGCCCGTTGCGCTCCAGCAGCTCCTCGTGGCTGCCCCGCTCCGCGATCCGGCCCTCCTCCAGAACCACAATCTGATCGGCGTGGCGGACCGAGGAGATCCGATGGCCGATGATGATGGTGGTCCGGTCGTTCATGACGGAGTGGAGCCCCTGCAGAATCAGATCCTCCGTTACCGTATCCACGGCGGATAAGCTGTCGTCGAAGATCAGGACGGACGGCTTCTTGATCACCGCCCGGGCGATGCTCACCCGCTGGCGCTGGCCGCCGGACAAGGAGACGCCCCGCTCCCCCAGCGTGGTGTCGAACTGCTCGGGGAACTCCAGGATGTTGTCGTACACCTGGGCGATTTTGGCCGCTTCCACAATGTCGTCTTCCGAATGGGGCAAGGGATCGAAGCCGATGTTGTCCCGGATCGTCGAGGAGAAGAGGAAGGGATCCTGCGGCACGATGCCGACCTGGCCCCGCAGCGTCTTGAGCGGAATCTCGTGTATGTCGTGGCCGTCGATGAAGACGGTGCCCTTAGGCGGATTGTACATCCGGACCAGCAGATGGATCAGCGTGCTCTTGCCGCTGCCGACCCGGCCGACGATGGCCAGGCTCGTTCCCTTCGGCACCCGGAGATTCAGGTTCCGGAGCGTCGGCTCCTTGGCCTCCGGATAATAGAAGGTCAGGTTCCGGATCTCGAGGTCTCCCTCCAGCTGGTCGATGCCTTCCACCGCCGACTCGTCGTCCACCACGTCCGGCTCCGTATTCAGAATGGTCAACAGCCGCTCCTCCGAGGCTTTGCCCCGCTGTATCTGATTGACGACCTTGCCCAGGTTCTCGATAGGGCCCATGAGCAGGGACAGGTACGTATTGAAAGCGACGAAATCCCCCAGGCTGATGGTTCCCTTAAGCACCAGCAAGCCGCCCAAAACGACGGATACGAGGAAGCTGAAGCCGACCACCGCCGAGCTCAGCGCCCCGAACAGCGAATTCGACCGGGCGAAGCGCCGGTTCTTCTCCACCGCGTCCCGGTTGTCCCGGGTGAACAGCTCTTCCTCCGCGGACTCCTGCACGTAGGCCTTCACCACACGGATGCCGGCCACGAACTCCTGCACGCGGCTGGTTAGCGTGGCCACCGCCTCCTGCACCTGGGCCGACTGGCTCATGATCCGACGGTTGAACTTGTAAGCGAGGATGCTCAGAAGCGGCAGCGGCAGCATGGTGAACAGCGTCAGCCACGGGTCGATGGTCGTCACCATGGCGATCACCGTCACCGTGATCAGTACGAAGGCCTCCATCACCATGAAGATGCCGCCCATGGTCACCTCGCGGATGACCCCCACGTCGCTGATGGCGTGGGACATCAGATCGCCGATCCGCTGGTTGTTGAAGTATTGGGCCGACAGCCGCTCCCAATGGGCGAACAGCTCGCCCCGGACCTTCATCTCCAGCACCCGGGAGAGCCGGAACAGATACGTCCTTCCCGTGGAACGAAAAAAAGCGACGCCGAATCCGACCGCCGTCAACATCAGGGCATATCGGACTGCCTCGCCGTAAGTCAGCCGGTGCTCCTTCAGCTTATCGGTGAACGCCCCCATGAGCTCGGGGATCCACAGCTGCAGTAAGCAAGAAATGGACAATAATGCAAAACCAAATAAGTAAGGTTTCCGGTTATCCCGGACATATCCTCGAAAGATGGACTCTCTATTCATGCCGTTCCCCCTTACCATCTGCAGTCATGGTATTAGGGTACAACGCGAGCCTCGGTGAAACCATGGATATCTTTACTGGAAAACATGGACTATTCAATCATCTCAAAATGCCATATATGCAGCTTGGCCGCACCGCCTTCTACGAATTGGTGCAAGGGGGACCAGTCCGGATGGCCGGGCTCCAGTCTCCGCTTCCTCCACTCAGCGCCTTCCTCCGCACCGACAGGCCGCCACAGCTCGACAAAAAGTCCCGGCTGACCGGTGCCCTCCATCAGCTCAAAGCCGTACTGAAGGCGCTTGTCCCGTGCCCAAGTCAGGTAAGGCTGCCGCGATGCCTCATCAATTTTATATTCCAGGAACAAAGTACCCATATAAATTTGTGCCTCCTGCCGATTTATTTTATGGTGCATTTTGATAAACTATATAATACCAGTTCAAACATCATGGGAGGTAACTAGCCAGAATGGATACCGGAACACACTTGGTCTTCGGCTTAGGGTTGGCGGGCTTGGCCCATATCGACCCGGTTGTGGCCCAGGATCCTACCGTCGCCGCCGCCGTCTTGTTCGGCACCGTGATCGGCCAGCAGACTCCTGACTTCGACACGCTCTTCCGGATGAAGAGCAACGCCCTCTACATCCGCCAGCACCGGGGCGCGTCCCATTCCCTGCCCGCCATCCTGCTCTGGGCACTCCTCATCACCGCAGGGCTCGGCCTGGCCGTACCCAATCTTCCGTTATGGCACGTTGGGCTATGGGTTCTTCTCGCCGTAGTACTGCATGTAGGGAGCGACATCTTCAATACCTACGGCACCCAGGCCATCCGTCCCTTCTCGGAGAGATGGGTCTCGCTGAACATCATCCACATCTTCGACCCTTTCCTGTTCCTGTCCCATGTCGTCGCCATCTTCCTGTGGGCCGTGAAGCTGGCCCCGCCTGAGATCATCTTCCCCATTCTGTATGCAGGAGTCGTCCTGTATTACATCTGGCGCTCCGCCCACCACTATCTGCTGGAGAACCGGCTGCCCATTCAGGACCGGACCTTCCAACAGGGGGAGAAGTACTATCTCATTCCCACCGTCAGCCTGAACAACTGGAATGTGGTTAAACGCAAAATGGACGGCAGCTACGCCGTCGGAGAGCTTCGCCAACACGATTTGCAGTGGATCGACCAAGTAAGCTGCGACGATCATCCCGCGGTGGAAGCGTCCAAGTCCCATCCGGACATCGCATCCTTCCTCTACTTCTCCTCCTTCGCATGTGCCGAGGTACGGGAGCACCCCTGGGGGTATGAGGTCCGCTGGGCGGATGTGCGCTACCAGCACCGGAAGCAGTATCCGTTCGTGGCCGTTCTCCTGCTGGACCGAAACATGAAGCCGCTGGATTCCTATGTAGGCTGGCTGAGCGACGCCCGCCTGTGCAAGAAGCTGGGATTGAACACCTGAATCATCGATCTCCATGAAACATTCACCCGGTCCAGGGTCCGTGCCTTGGACCGGGTTGTTTTTTTGCGCGCTAATGGGGGTTCATGCTAGTATAGGGGCAGGCCGAATTGGGCGGAATACCCCGGGCCCACCCGGGCAAACATACAAAAGCAGCTCCCCCCAGGGAAGCTGCTTTCCAGATCGTTTCGTGCTTAGATGTCCTGTCAGACATCAACTTCGGCCAGCAGCCTCCGCAGCAACGGAGGAGCCGCTGGGATAGGACAAGGAGCTCTGGGGCCCCTAATTAGAACTTGCCGGCGAGAGATTGCTCAGCGATTTGAACCAAACGACGGGTGATGTGGCCCCCGATTGCGCCGGTATCGCGCGTAGCCATATATCCGTAGTAACCGTCTTGAGGAATTTGGATGCCCAGTTCTTGAGCAACCTCATATTTCAGCTGATCCAGAGCTTGGCCTGCTTGAGGAACCACCAGAGTGTTGCTGCTGCGAGATTGTCCTGTACCCATTGATTAAGCACTCCTTTCAATCTGTTTGATCTGAGTTGGTTTTGCAAGCTTGCAAAGTTATTATGACTCGCAGCCGAAAGAATATTCATAAATTTTTTGAAAATCGGAGGTCCATGTGTGATGGGGCGGAATCAAGCGTTGTTTTTTTCATTCATGGGGGTAGCTCTACTTCTCGGGATCAGCTTCTCGATCAGCCTCCGGAACGGGTGGCTCGTGCTTCTGTTCAGCCTGGCGGCCCTCCTCTGGATCGGCTTCGGGTTCGCCATGAAAGCTAGAGCGAGACGCACGTTAAAAAAATAACGTCCGGCCAAAGAGTCCTAAGGGCTCCTTGCCGGACGTTCTTTCTTTCAGGCGGACGGGATGAAGCCCATACGCTCCTTGGCCAGCGCGAGGATTGGCTCGGCCTTGGCGGCAGCCTTCTCGGCCCCTTGCTTCAGGATGCGGGCAATGTCACCGCTCTCGCGGATATCCCGATAGCGGCTCTGCAGCGGCTCCAGCTTGGCCACGATGGCTTCGGCCAGATCCTTTTTGAAGGCGCCGTAGCCTTGGCCGTCGTACTTCGCCTCAATCTCCTTCAGGGTGAGGTCGGAGAAGTTGGCGTAGATGCCCATTAGGTTCGATACCTCAGGCTTATTGACCGGGTCATAGCGGACCTCGCGGCCGGAGTCGGTCACCGCGCGGGACAGCTTCTTGCGGATCTCATCCGGCGAATCCAATAGTGCAATATAGCTGCCGGGGTTGGGATTGCTCTTGCTCATCTTCTTGGTGGCATCGTCCAGCGACATGATCCGGGCCCCCAACTCCGGGATGTACGGCTCCGGAACGGTGAAGGTATCCCCGAACCGGGTGTTGAAGCGGTGGGCTACGTCACGAGTCAGCTCCAGATGCTGCTTCTGATCCTCGCCGATCGGCACCAGGTCCGCATTATAGAGCAGGATGTCGGCCACCTGCAGGGAGGGATACACGAACAAGCCGGCGCCTACGGATTCCTTGCCTGCGGACTTGTCCTTGAATTGGGTCATCCGCTCCAGCTCGCCCATATAAGTCAGCGTCGTCATGATCCATCCCAGCTCCGCGTGGGCGCGCACGTGGGACTGCATGAAGATGGCGGCTTTGTCGGGATCGATGCCCGCCGCAACATACAGAGCGATGATCATCTCCGCCTGCTCCCTTAAGGCGGCGGGATCCTGCGGAACCGTGATCGCGTGAAGGTCCACCGCCATGAAGTAGCAGTCGTGGTCCTTCTGCAGCGCCACGTAGTTTTTGATGGCTCCGATGTAGTTGCCGATGGTAAGCTTGCCGCTGGGCTGGATGCCGGATAATACGGTTTTCATGATTCGTTGCCTCCTTGGCCTATAATGGTAGTCGTCTACTGCCTCGTCTCGTCTATGCTCAGCTCGTCTACAGCTCATCTGCACCCTGAAGAAAAAACAAAAAGGCCTCCCGCCGCAAGGGACGAGAGACCGTGGTGCCACCCTAATTCGCCTGTCCTCCGTGTTGAACAGCGTCTTCGTAGAAGTACGCCGCGGCAACAAGCCTTAGTCGTTCCGGTAACGGGGAACAGCCGTTCAACCTACTCCTCCGCCTTTCACGTCGCTTTGGACACGATCGCTAATCGGTCGTTCTTTCGGCCTTATGCTCCAGGACCCATTCGATAAGCCCGCCACGCCGGTTCGCAGCCTTGCACCGGCTCTCTGAAGAAGCTGCGGCCTCCTACTCTTTCCTCTCAACGCATAATGATATTGCTATTCATTATACGGAACTCTCCCGCAATGTCAACTCCTGGATTGCAGCGGCACCTGTCCTATTCCGGACAGAGCCTGCATATCGATATAGGGATGTCCCAGACCGTTATGTGAAAAGAGGGCTACCCATGCCGAATTGGATCCTTCGCTGGGCCCCGCCTCTATTGGGTGCGGCCAGCTGCGCCATGCTTCTCCTGATTCTGACCACGCGGCCCGTGCCGGGACTCGGGGTGCTTCGTGAACCCGCCGCTGCGAAGATGCTGCAGGGCATCTTCATCGGCATCGTGCTGGAGGCGCTCCCCTTCATCCTGCTGGGGGTGCTGGTCTCCGCCGTGCTCCATCTGTTCGTGCCCGAAGCGGCCATCCGCCGGCTGATCCCCCGCAACCCCGTGCTGGGGGTGCTGTTCGCCTGTACCCTGGGCTTCCTGTTCCCCGTATGCGAATGCGGTATGATTCCGGTGATCCGGCGCCTCCTGGGCAAGGGAATGCCCGTGTACATCGCCGTCGTCTTCGTCCTGGCGGGACCGGTGCTGAACCCGGTCACCTTCGCCTCCACATATATGGCGTTCCGTGGCGAGCCCTCCATGGCTTATGTCCGGCTGGCCCTGGCTTTTGCCGTAGCCGCCTGCGTGGGTCTGGCGCTCCATCGGCTCATGCGGGGGAACGTGCTGCGGCACTCGGCGAGCCAACTTGGGCATGCTCACGGGGATCATGGGCATCCGCATCACGGGCACGAGCACCACGGGCACGAGCATCACGGGCACAGCCACGCCGGGGGCCTGCCTTCCCGTCTGGGGGCCGTTCTGGGCCACGCATCCGACGAATTCTTCGAGATGGGCAAATACTTGATTCTCGGCGCGGGCATCACCGCCGTCGTTCAAACCTTCGTGCCGGCCGACAGCCTGGCTTCCATCGGCCAAGCGGGGTGGGGCGCCCATATGTTCATGGCCGCCTTCGCTTTTGCCTTGTCGCTCTGCTCCACCTCCGACGCCTTCGTCGCAGCCACCTTCTCCCCCTCCTTCAACGCCGGCTCCCTCCTGACCTTCCTGCTCATGGGACCGATGGTCAGCTTCAAGGGGACGTTAATGCTGCTTACGGTCTTCAAGGGGCGCTTCGTGCTCATGGTCTCCGCCATGGCGACGCTCCTTCTGCTGGCAGCTTCTGCAGCGGCGGCGTTCTTCGGATGGGTATGAATACGAATCGGAAGGAGATCTGGCCCATGCCATCCACTGCGTTGCACCAAACCGTCCGCTCCGTACTGCTGTTCGGCTTCGCCCTTTATGTATTCCGCCTGGCGCGGCTGGGGCTGCTGGCCCATTATGTGGAGCCGGAGGTGGCCGCCTATGTCGGGTGGTCCGCCTGGGGCCTCCTGGCTATGAGTCTGCATCAGGCCCGCCAAGCGTGGCGCAGCTTGTCCTCATCCCGCTCCGGCATCGCCGCCTGCGGCTGCGAGGAGGAGCCTGCCCCCTTCCGGATGAAGGAGGCGCTGATTTATTTGCTGTTTGCGCTCCCCCTTTTGGTGGGAATGATGCTAGAAAGGGCATAAGTATGATACAATGTACATGTGACATGACGTGTCACTTTGTCCGTAAACCAATCAGGTTGAATTGATCAAGCGGAGGGATTCGTATGGATGATCTTTTCTTAGTGAAGGATGGCAAAATTACGCGCTACGACGGCACCACCTTAAACGGCACCCGCATTACCAAAGACGAATTGCTGGAAGCATTCGGCCCAAAGGTTCTGGAGGAGATTGAGCGCTTCGGCTCCCATACGATCAAGAAAGGGTAACGGGCGATGCCCGTACCCATCGGCCGCTGGCGGCCTCTATTCCCGGTCCGGGGGATCCTCCCCTATAGGTCCGGTGAATAGAGGCTGCCGGCGGCTTTTGTTCGTTCATCATTCATACGCTGGCGCCTTCCTCCGGCGGCAGCAAGGCGCGGACCCGCTCCACCGTTCCCCCATAGAGCGGCCGGTAGCCCTCGAGCTCTTCGGCGAAGGACAGGAAGGCCTTCATAGCGGCTGACACCGCCCGCCGGTACTCGCCTTCCTCCACCTTCATCTCCTCCAACACCTTGTAGCGGCCGCCGCCCCGCTCCTCGACCTCGGCCAGCAGCACACAGCCTTCCTCCGGCAGATGCCGGACGGTGAAGGAGTACGCCCGGCATTCCGGATCACCGCAGCCGCAGACGAAGAAGGGCTTCGTCCGCCACTCCTCCAATGTCCCGAACCGGTCCGGCGTCGCATCCTCATAGAGACTGGCCGCCAGGGCGGGCATGCCGACATCCACACACAGGGGTTCGTCGATGATGGGATGCCCGCCGAACAGCAGACGGACGTCAGCCTGGATGATCTGCAGCTCCCTTTCCCACCGGAAGCCCTTCATTTCGAGCTTGAACATCCTTATCCCCCATTCCGCCGCGATGATTCCTCACAGGACAAAATTACCAATTCCTCAAATGACTATATTTTCAGTACCCGAACATACTACGTACTGGAGGTGATAACAAATGGGTACAGGACAAAGCCGTTCCAGCAACACCCTTGTAGTGCCTCAAGCCAACCAAGCATTGGATCAGCTGAAATATGAGGTCGCTCAAGAATTGGGCATCCAAATTCCTCAAGACGGTTACTATGGTTACATGGCAACCCGTGACACCGGTGCAATCGGTGGCCATATCACCCGCCGTCTGGTCCAAATCGCCGAGCAGCAATTGGCCGGCCAGTTCCGTTAATGCCATACCGAAACGTGAAGACATTCTACACAAAAAGGTGACGGCTGTCACCTTTTTTCTTTGCCGATGCAGGCCAAAAAGCCGTGTCCGCCAAGCGCTCTTAAGAGCGAAAGCGGCACGGCTTTTATCATCCTGCGACCGGTCCCTTTAGCGGACGAACGGCATATACTCTTCCTTGCCGAGCTCCAGCAGCTTCGATACCGGAATGCCGGTCTTGGCATGCACGTCCATGACCGTACTCTTCGGGTTCACGCGCAAATAGTCCCGCACCTGCATATACATCCGATCGTGAACGGATTGGCAGCTGACACAGTATCCGGATTTATTTTTCAAGAACAAGCCTCCGCAATGCTTACAGTTTGCCAATGTCATTCTCTATCCCTCGCGATCCTTATGTATTTGCGAATAGTGTTCGACAGATTGCACGAAATTCCGGGGGTGATGCGATAATCTTTCTAACTCTAGATTAAAATAATTGTAAAATCCCCGAAAGTGTGGAAAGCCCTACCTCCAGGTCCTATTCCGTCATCTTCAGGAACAGCTCGGCATCCCGCAGAGACAGGTCGATGGCGCTTTGCCAGAACTCGTGCCCCGTAAGGTCCACACCTAAGTGCAGCTTCGCCAGCTCCTCCACCTGCATGCGTCCCGTATCCCTCAAAAGTCCTACGTACCGGTCTTCGAAGCCGGCGCCTTCCTTCTCGGCCTGGGCGTAAATACCCGAGCTGAACAGGAACCCGAAGGTGTACGGGAAATTATAGAAGGGAACATCCGTCAGGTAAAAATGCATCTTGGAAGCCCAGAAGTGGGGATGGTATTCCCCAAGGACACCCTTGTACGCCTGGCGCTGCGCATCCTCCATCAGGCTGCACAGTCGGTCCGTGCCGACCAGTCCCTTGCGACGCTCCTCGTAAAAGTTGGTCTCGAAGATGAACCGGGCATGAATATTCATCATGAACGCCACCGCACGCTGGAGCTTGTCGTCCAGCATGGCCAGCTTGTCGGCCGGATTCTCGGCCAATCTCAAGGCCGCGTCGCTGACGATCATCTCCGCGAAGGTGGAGGCCGTCTCCGCCACATTCATCGCATACTCCTGGTTCAGAGGGGGCAGATCGTTCATGACGTGCTGATGGTACGCATGGCCGAGCTCGTGGGCCAGTGTGGAGACATTGGAGGATGTGCCGCCATAGGTCATGAAGATCCGGGTCTGCCCGCTGACCGGGAAGGAGCTGCAGAAGCCGCCCGGCCGCTTGCCGGTGCGGTCCTCCGCCTCGATCCAGCGCTTCTCGAAGGCCATCTCGGCGAACTCCGCCATCTTCGGGCTGAAGCGGCGGAATTGCTCCACGATCATCCCGGCGCCTTCGTCATAAGAGATATGCTTCGCATTCTCTCCGAGCGGTGCGTCCACGTCGTGCCAGGCCAGCCGGTCTACGCCCAGCAGCTTGGCCTTGCGCTCCAGATAGCGCACCAAGGGGGCCTTGTTCCGCTCGATGGTGCTCCACATGGCCTCCAGCGTCTCCGGCCGCATGCGGTTGATGTCCAAGGGCTCCTTGTGGATGCTCTGCCAGCCCCGGTGCTTGTAGAGCTGGAGCCGGAAGCCGCCGATGCGGTTCAGCGCGTCCGCGCAGAAGTCGGCCTTGCCGGCCCATGCCTCCTCCCACCGCCGGAACAGCTCCACCCGGACGCTCCGGTTGCCGGAATGGAGCTTGTTGTGGGCCTGCCCCGCAGACAGCTCCACCGTCTTGCCGTCCTCCTCGAAGGGCAGCCGGAAATGGCTGACTGCCGTATCATACAGGCTGCTCCAGCCATGGTAGCCGTCCACCGCCAGATCGCCGGCCAGCGCTTCCAGCTCCGGCGCCATTCGCTCCTGGGCCGCCGTACGGCGCTCCTCCAGGTTGAAGGCGATCTCCTTCCAGACCGGAGCCGAGAGCACCTGGCTCCAGACGTCGCTTGGGATGGAGATGAGAAGCCGGTCCATCCGGGTCAAGGCCGTCTGGTAGGCGGCGGCCAATGTTTTGACCTTCCCCTCCAGCTGCAAGGCCCTCTTGTCGGCCATGTTATCGGCAGCGAGACAGCCGGTGAAGGCCTCCGCCTCCCGGACCCGGGCCAGAATCCGCTGCATCCGTTCGACAACGGCCGCAAGCTTCTCCCCTGCCGTGCCCGCATCCGCGACCGGCCCCTCATCCGCCAGCAGTCCGGTCAGCTCCCCGATCCAGACCTCCGTCTCCTCCAAAAAAGCCGTAAACGCCTCCGAGCTGCTTCCTCCCGGGAAGACCGCGTCCAAATCCCAGGTTTGCGACAAAGGAAATTTCATATGTAGATTCAATCCTTTCCGATAATATACAAATGGTCAATTCCTATTAAACCATAATTTCGACGATTCTCCTATCGGAACGTCCCGCCCTAAGGCACCGAACCGCTTCATGCGTAAAAATCCTTGCGGGAAGACATGCTCTTAGGGTACATCCCTCCGCCGGAAGTCCGGAATAGTTGCCGATCCCGAGGAGGATATGCTTAAATGAAGTCAACCTTATCCATATTCTTCTGCGAGGAGTGAGAATCCCAATATGACAGAACCTTCCGTTAAGCCCACCCGTGTCGTGGTCATCGGGACCGGCGCCGTCGGCTCCACCACCGCCTATACCCTGCTCCTCCATAAGAGAATGTCCGAGCTGGTCCTGATCGACGTCAATAAGGACAAAGCTCGGGGCGACGCGCTGGACATGAACCACGGGCTGCCATTTGTCGGTAACATCAAGGTGTGGGCTGGGGACTATTCCGACTGCAAGGACGCCGATATCGTCGTCATTACGGCCGGTGCCGCCCAGAAGCCCGGCGAGACCCGGCTGGACCTCCTGAAGCGCAACGTGAAGATCTTCGAGAGCATCATCGAGAACGTGACGAAGTACAACACCAACGGCATTCTTCTTATCGCCACCAACCCTGTGGATGTGCTTTCTTACTTCTCCTGGAAAAAATCGGGCTTCCCTGCCAACCGGGTCATCGGCTCCGGCACGCTGCTCGACAGCGCCCGGTTCCGCTATCTGATCGCCGAGGAGCTGGAGATCGATCCCCGGAGCGTCCACGCCCACATCATCGGCGAGCACGGCGATTCGGAGCTGCCCGTCTGGAGCCGCGCCAACGTGGCGGGCATCCAAGTGGATCTGCCCGAAGAGAGGCGCAACGAGATTTTCGCCAACACCCGGGACGCCGCCTATGAGATCATCAATGCCAAAGGCGCCACCTTCTATGCCATCGCGCTGGCCTTGGACCGGATCTGCGCCGCCATCCTGCGCAACGAATCCTCCGTCCTGACCGTATCCACCCTGCTTCAGGGAGCCTACGGCGTCGACGACGTCTACCTGGGCGTTCCGTGCATCGTGGACAACACGGGAGTCCGCCGCGTGCTGGATCTGGACCTGAACGAGCAAGAGCTGGAGCTGTTGGCCCGGTCCGCCAAGACCCTCCGGGAACAGATCGACAACTGCGCCTGTACCTGAAGGCCCTCCTATATTCTACGAAAGAAGCTGAGGAAGCATGAGACCCTTGCAAATATCGCCGGAAACGGCCATCAAGCTGTCCGAGATGCTGAAGGTGCCGGTAGAGCATCTGATGCACATGCCACAGCATATCCTGCTCGCCAAGCTGTCCGAGCTGTCCAAGATGACTCCCGCTGCCGGGGACACCCCCGACGCCTCTCCATCCGGAGACGGCAAGGGCGGGGAATAAGCGGATGATTCCTTTCTCTCATACGTGGCCCTATGAAGTGATCCGCGGCGATCTCTATGTGGACCGGTGCCCCTTCTGCGGCGCTGAGCGGGTTCTGCTGCCCCTGAAGACCGGGGAGCTGCAGTCCATCCGGGACGGCCGGAAGCACCTGCTCGTCTTCCCCTGCTGCCACGGCTCCGTCAAGGTGCTGGACGCGGACCGGGATTATCTGCTGGCGGACCGGAAGCTCCGTTAGCATCGGTATCCCGAACCCCCTGTCCCCCTGTCCACCTGCACACAACTCAAAAACCGCCTGAGCCCATAGCCGGACTTCGGCGGTTTTCTTGATTCGAGCGGGGGATGGCCCGCGTGTTATTTTTTCTTCTCCTGCTCCTTCATCTCATCCGGAAGGTCCAGCTTGGCCGCCAGCATATCCTCCCGGGTGGTGGCCCACATCTCACGGCAGGCCCGGATCATGGCGGAGTCCATAATCTTCTTGTCGTTAATCACCCTCGAGAACCACTTGACCGCTTCATAATAATTCCCCAGCCTGCGGTTCAGCTCCCCGATCAGATACATCAGCCGGGCGTTGTTAATGTCCATGCCCTCATTCTCGAACACCTTGACATACGAAGCCAGCGCGAAATCGAGGAACCGCTTCTCCTGCTCCGTGTCCCCCTTCTCGCGGTACAGCCATGCGATATGGTGCAGAAGGCCGGAGAGAATCCGGTCCTTCTCGCCCTTGATCTGGGCGCAGAGCAGAGCCAGCTTATAGGTCTGAAGCGCTTCGGCCCATGTCCGCTCGCCGCCGTAGTCCTTCATGGTCCAATTCACGCGGACCCGAAGCTCGAAGTCCCCCCGCTGCTCCTCGGTCAGCTTCTCGGAGAAGTTCTCCGTCGTGGCGAAGCCGCAGAACGGGCAGACCCGGACCACATAGTATTCGGGATTGATATCTTTATAATGAACGTAAAAATCGGATTCGGTGGATTTCGCCCGCTTGAAGCTCGGACGTACCCGGGAGGTCTGGAAGCTGTAGCCGCAGCATAAACAGTCCACCTTGACCTGGAACAGCGGGTGAACCCCCTCCTGCATCATGACCCCTCCTGATTGATAAAGTGGTAAGCGGGTCCCTGCAGCCGCTCCAGCAGCACCCTGGCAAGCTCCTCGTCCAGTCCTGCCTCGGACAATGCCAGCTTCATGCAGCCGAGCCACGCATCCGCCCGTTCCCTCGTGATGGGGAAAGGCATGTGACGGGCCCGCATCATCGGGTGTCCGTATTGGTCGGAATACAGCGTCGGTCCTCCGAAAAACTGGGTGAGAAACAGCATCTGCTTCTCCATAACCGGCATAATATCTTCAGGGAACAGCGGTCCCAATAGCGGATGGGCTTGAACCTTCGGATAGAAGGCCTCCACCACCCGCCGAAGAACCGGCGCCCCTCCCATCTGCTCGTACAGGCTGCCGCCGAACGGCTCCACAGGCGCACCTTCCTTCGAGGTATATAAGTTTCTAGCGGTTTAATTATTACTCGTCCTAATACACATGCACTATTGTACCACAATTCGACCTGAAGTTCAGTCCTCCCACAGGCCTACGGGGACATGTCCGGAGCCTCGCGAACATAAGTATAACTATCCTGTTGTTCGTAGGAGGCGCCCTATGCTTCGAATCTTCCGGCTGCAGCCGCTGCTGTTGATGAGTTGGCTAAGCTTAGCTCTGTTAGGCATGCTTCTCTTCTATCCCGTTGAAGGGGTAAATGCGGCCATTCGGGGAATATTGATATGGTGGGATGTGTTGTTTCCCGCGCTGTTCCCCTTTTTTGTCATCTCCGAGCTGATGCTCGGGTTTGGCTTGGTCCACTTTTTCGGCTCGCTGCTTGATCCGGTTATGAGGCCGCTGTTCCGGGTTCCGGGAATCGGTGGCTTCATCCTGACGATCGGCTTCGCCTCCGGCTATCCGGTCGGCGCCCGCCTGACCTCCCAGCTCTGGGAACAAAAGCTGGTGACCCGGGAGGAAGGGGAACGGCTCGTGGCGTTTACGACCACCTCGGACCCGATCTTCCTGATCGGCGCCGTATCCGTGGGATTTTTCCATGATCCCCGGCTGGCGGTGATCCTGGGCGTGGCCCATTATGGAACAGCGCTACTGGTCGGTATTCTCATGAGATTCCACGGCGGAGGAGCCATGTCCGGATATCCGGCGGTCCAAGCTGCGGAAGGACGTCTTTTGAAACGCTCCTTCGAAGCCATGCACGCCGCCCGGCTGGCGGACGGCCGCCCGTTCGGCTTGATGCTGCAGCAGGCGGTCCGGTCAGGCATCCAATTGGTTTTTGTCGTAGGGGGGCTGGTCGTTTTTTTCTCTGCCGTTCTCGCCATGCTGTCGGCGGTCCATCTGCTGGAGAATATGCACGCCGCCGCGGATACGGTCCTTCATACTCTCGGCTTCCCGGCCGGGCTGGCGGAGTCGGTGGTCGGGGGACTGTTCGAGGTGACCCTGGGATCCAAAGCGGCAGGAGGCGCCGCTGCAAGCATCCCCATGGTATACAAGGTGGCGATGGGGGCCTTCATTCTGTCGTGGGCGGGACTGTCGGTCCATGCCCAGATCGTGAGCTTGCTGCATAAGACCAATCTCCGCTATACGCCGTTTCTGTTCGCCCGGGTGCTGCACGGGATCCTGTCGGCCGCGGCAGTACTGCTGCTGTGGGATGTGCTGAAGCCGGACCCGGCGCCCGCGGCAGGCGTCCTGTCCGCATTCGCTCAAGCCGGACAGCCCGAGGCCCTAACCCGTTACGGGGCATTGCCCGGCTCCATCCTATCGTTCGTGCTGTTGACCGCTGCTCTTGCTTTACTGGCATCTTTGCACCATTTTCACATAAAAATCAATGAATGGCATGGTAAAATATGATAACAAGCTTACTCGCGGAAAATCAGTCCGATCATCCGTACACCAGACCAAAGAGGTGGTTCTGCAAATGACAAACGAAACCCGAATCGTACTTCCGGACAGCTTATCCCGGCTGGAGGAACTGGCCTATAGCATGTGGTTCAGCTGGAATGACGATGCCGTTCAGCTGTTCCGTTCGGTGGATCCCGCCAAGTGGGAGGAGGTCTACCATAACCCGGTCCGTGTGCTGCAGGAAACCCCGCAAGAGACCTTCAAGGCCCGTGCCGCCGACGAGGCGTTCATGAACCTGTACCGCGAGGTAACGGCGCGCTGGGACGAATATTTAAACCGGTATACCTGGTTCATGCAGGAATTCCCCGAGCATAAGAAGAAGACCATCGCCTACTTCTCCGCCGAATTCGGCTTTCACGAGTCCATGCCCATCTATTCCGGCGGATTGGGGGTCCTGGCAGGGGACCACTGCAAGTCGGCCAGTGACCTGGGCCTGCCTCTGGTGGCCATCGGTCTGATGTACAAGAAGGGCTACTTCAATCAGAAAATCGACATTCACGGCACCCAGATCGCCGAGCAGGTCCAATACGACTTCAGCAAGCTGGCTATCAAGCCTGCCGTTGTGAACGGCAGTGAGCTGTTCGTGTCCGTGGTTCTGCCGGGCCGGACCGTGAAGCTGAAGGTGTGGACCATCCGAGTGGGCATCGTGCCCGTCTACCTGCTCGATGCGGATATAGACGGCAACAGTCCGGAGGACCGGAGCCTGACCGCCCAGCTGTACGGCGGCAATCAGGATATCCGGATCCAACAGGAGATCATTCTGGGGATCGGCGGGATCGCCGCCCTCCGGGCGATGAATCTATACCCCTATGTGTATCACATCAACGAAGGCCATGCTGCCTTCCTGTCCCTGGAACGCCTGAGAGAGCACATCACCGGCGGACTGCCTTACTCTGCGGCGCTGGAGCTGGTGCGGGCCAGCACCGTCTTCACCACCCATACACCGGTTCCGGCCGGCCACGACGCCTTCCCTATCGGCATGTTCGAGCATTACATGGGCTGGCTGCTGAGCGCACTCCCCAACGAGCGGCAGAACCTCATCCATCTGGGACTGGACCGCGGCAAGAATGTGTTCAACATGACCTATCTGGCCATGAATACGGCCACTCTGCGCAACGGGGTCAGCAAGCTCCACGGCGAGGTTTCCCGCGAGATGTTCCGCTCCTTCCACGGCAACCTGCACGTGAACGAGATTCCGATCCGGTATGTGACGAACGGCGTCCACATGAGAACGTGGCTGGCCCGGGAGATGAAGGATCTGTTCGACCGGTTCCTGCCCGGTTCTTGGAGGGTGAACCAGACGAAGAAGGACCAGTGGCAGTCCGTCAGCATCATTCCGAAGGAATCCCTCTGGAAGGTGCATATGGGGCTGAAGGAGCGTCTGGTGGACTACGCACGCCGCAACATCCAGGAGCAGCGCCGCCGCAACGGCGAAACACAGGAGCGGATCGACGAGGCATTGACTTACTTGGATCCGAAGGCGTTGACCATCGGATTTGCGCGGCGGTTCGCCACTTATAAGCGGGCGACGTTGATTTTTAACAACCATGACCGGCTGGACCGGCTGGTGAATAACCCCGAGCGTCCCGTTCAGTTTATTTTCGCGGGCAAGGCCCACCCGGCAGACCATCCCGGTCAAGAGCTGCTGCGTGAGATCTACCGGGTCTCCCAGATGGACCGGTTCAAGGGCAAGATCGTCCTGCTGGAAAATTACGACATGAACATGGCCCGGTTCCTGGTCCAAGGTGTCGACGTCTGGCTGAACAACCCGCGCCGTCCTTACGAGGCCAGCGGCACCAGCGGCCAGAAGGCGGCCATGAACGGCGTCTTGAACTTCAGCGTCCTGGACGGCTGGTGGGAGGAAGGCTACGACGGGGAGAACGGCTGGTCCATTATGGCCAACAACCGGGCCGATTTCGAGACCCAGGAACGGGAGAATACGGAGTCCCTCTACTCCGTCCTGGAACGGGATATCGTGCCGCTCTACTACAGCCGCGGCGAGAACGCCGACCTTCCGGCAGGATGGGTCACCCGGATGCTCCACTCCATCCAGACTCTGGCCCCACAGTTCAACACAGACCGGATGGTGCAGGATTATACCACCCAGTTCTACAGCAAGACGATGGTCCGCGCCGAGCGCTTCAGCATGAACAATTACGAGGGCGCCATCCGTATGTCCGACTACAAGGCGTTCATCCGAACCAAGTGGTCCGCCGTCAAGGTCATCGGCATCGACGACCCGACGCCGACCGTCGGCTTCCAGGAATCCATCGAGAAAGGGCTCAAGAAGCCCGTCAGCGTGACCGTCCACTTAGGCGAGATCTGGTACAAGGACGTGGCGGTGGAGGCGATCTACTGGGCCGAGCAGGCGGACAGCACCTGGGATCCGGTCATCGTGCCGTTTACGCTGGTGGGCGAGGCCGTATCCCCCAACACCTACCGGTACGACGGTCAGATGCCGGCCCACTTGAAGCACGGCCCGCACTACCAGTTCCGCATCCGACCGGTAAGCCCGGATTTCGCCCACGACTTCGAGCTGACGGAGGTCACCACTCTGTAAGCTGAGTCGGAGGTATACCCTTCTAGACTGCAATCCGCTACATGGCAAACAAGCTACTCTGCGGCTGCTCAGCCGCGGAGTGGCTTGTTGTTTTTTGTTCGCGTGCGAGTACCAATTGGCCGATTCCAATCATGGGCTGTTAAACAGGCAGATCCCCGCAAATCCTTCCGATCTGTCATGCCGCAATTGCACCGGAGGCCATCATTGTTTATGATGGGGATAGCATATGGTACTAGAGAGGTCCGTCACAAGGAGGAAGCACGTTGAAATATGTTGTCGTCCAGCGGGGAGACGAGCTCTCCCAACAGCTAACCGCCCGATTCCATACCTTGGCGGCCGGCTGCGGCATGACCGAGAGCGAGGAGGAGCCTGACACCATCGTCACCATCGGCGGCGACGGAACCATGCTCCATGCGTTTCACCGGTTCCGCCGTCACCTTCAGCACGCATCCTTTGTCGGGGTTCACACCGGACATCTGGGCTTCTTCGCAGACTGGATGCCGGGGGAGATCGAGACGCTGGTTCAACTGATGGCCGCGCCCTCCGAAGGCAGCAAGCTGCGGCTGGTGGAATACCCGCTGGTGGAAGTAGAGATGACGGGAAAGGACGGGCAATCCGATACATTCCTGGCCTTGAACGAATTCACCGTCAAGGGAATCGATTCCACGCTGGTGGCCCAGCTGAATATTAACGACGAGCTCTTCGAGATGTTCCGCGGCGACGGCATTTGCATCTCCACTCCCTGCGGCAGCACCGCCTACAACAAGAGCTTGGGCGGAGCACTGCTCCACCCCTCGCTCGAATCGATACAGATCGCGGAGATCTCCTCGATTAATAACCGGGTGTACCGGACGCTGGGCTCGTCCATGATCCTACCCAAGCATCATCACTGCGACATCTATCCGAAGTCCCAGGGCAAGCTGCTGTTGTCCGTGGACTATAATCACTCCCAGCGGGAGGACATCGTATCCCTTCGCTGCCAAGTCTCCCCGGAGAAGGTCCGTTTCGCCCGCTACCGCCCTTTCCCCTTCTGGAGCCGGGTCCGCGAGGCATTCATCGGCCACGACGTGCAATAGGGAGCACCCTTTCATCTCGAGCTCGAGCCGCCCACCCCTTCCGACCGATCAACGGCACATTTGCCCTTCGTCGAGCCTGTTCCCCTTCTTCCGACTCGATCAAAGGCATATATGCCTTTGATTGGTGTGAGTCCCCTTTTTCCATCTTCAACCGGGCTAACAAGCGGCAGATTAGCCCTTGATTCTTGGACAATGTGTGTGTTCCGGGAAACCAACGGCAATTGTGCCTTTGGCTGCGGTAAGCTCTCCCGAACCCCCACACAATTGATTCTCTTGAACAACAAAAACCGGACTCCCTTTACGGGTAGTCCGGTTTTTGTTGTTCAATCCGTTAGGCCAGCGGCTCGGCCTTTTCCTTGTTGGCATCGCGATCGCGATCCCGGCTGCGGTCCCGGTCGCGGTCCCGATCCCGGTTGCGCGGGCGGTCGTGGGGCTTGCCCCGGCCCCCGCCTTGCTGGGCCTGCTGCTGCTCCCTCGGACCACCGCTATTTCCGCTGCCGCCTCCGCCGCCACGGCCCTTGTGCTCTCCACCGGCCGCATGGGTCTGTACCTGCGGCTTGCGGTCCCGCTCCCGGCCGTTGCCGCCGTTAGGCCCGCCACCGCCGCCTCCGCCGCGCCGCTCGCCGTCGCGGCCATGCGGCTGGTCGCCGCCCCGGCTCCGGTCACCCGGATCCCGCTGCCGCGGCTCCTGCGGCCGGCCTTCGCCGTCCCGCTGCTGTCCCCGGGGCCTCGAATCCTGGTGGCGCGGCCGGCCTCCGCCGCCCTCCGGCCCCCGGTTCGGACGGCTGTCTGCGTCCCCCCGCGGCCGGCTGTCCTGGGCCCGGGGACGCTGCTCGCCGCCGCGTCCTTCCTCGGCCTTTTTGGCCTCCTGGACCTTGGCCTTCCATTCGCTGGGAATGCCGCGGCCGTCGCCCCAACGCTCCTGCGCGGCCTTGTGGCGGTTCTCCGTACCGGCCCGGTGATAGTGCTGGCGGGGCTTCAGATCCGACGAGGCCGCCGGCTCCGCCACCGCAGAGATCACAGGCTCCTCCTGCGGAGCTTCATC
The DNA here is from genome assembly GCF_051594765.1 of Oryzibacillus soli. NCBI lineage: Bacteria > Bacillati > Bacillota > Bacilli > Caryophanales > Paenibacillaceae > Oryzibacillus > Oryzibacillus soli. Next base: position 25,249 of record NZ_JBPPGJ010000008.1, on the reverse strand, counting down.
CGCTTGGGGCTCCGCCTCCAGCTCCTCACCGTCGGCTCCCTGGACCGGCTGGCCTTTTTTGGCCGGCTGCTTCTCGACGATGAAGTACGCGCATCCGAAGTTGCAATACTCGTTCAAGTAGTCGTGCAGATGGCTGATGGACGCATCCTTCGAGCCCTTGTTATTGGCCTCCTTGAAGAAGCCTCTCAGCCGGAGCTGGTTGTAGCCCCAATCCCCGACAATATAATCGTACCGGTCCAGCACCTCGCTGTACCGCTCGCGGAACACTTCGAAGTTCCACGCGTTCTTATGGTCCTTCACCAGTTGGTAGGAATTGCCCCCGATGTGATACAAGACACCTGCTCCCTTCTGTAGCCCAAAATCATATCGACCTGTGATTCATCTCTAACCGCATCTATGTTCAAAACTCTGTTCGAGTTTGGGTGCATCTCATGCTCTACTAAGACTGCAGCGGCTTGCCTGCGGAGGCGGATGCCGCCTGGTCGTGGGCGTGGTAGCTGCTGCGAACCAGCGGGCCCGACTCCACGTGCTTGAAGCCCCGGGCCAAGCCTGCCTGCTTCAGCTCTGCGAATTCCTCCGGCGTATAGTACCGGCTCACCGGCAAATGCTGCTTCGTCGGCTGCAGGTATTGCCCGATGGTCAGAATATCCACCTGCCGCTCCCGCAGATCGTCCATGGTGCGAAGAAGCTCCTCCGTCTCCTCCCCTACCCCCACCATGAGGCTGGACTTGGTCGGGATGGCAGGCGCCAGCTCCTTCGACCGGGCCAGAAGCTCCAGGGAACGATGGTACTTGGCCTTGGACCGCACCCGGTCCGACAGCCGCTCCACCGTCTCCACATTATGGTTCAGAATATCCGGCCGCGCCTCCAATACCGTCTGGAGCGAGTCTTCATTCCCCAGGAAATCGGGAATCAGCACCTCCACCCCGCAGAGAGGCAGACGCTTCCGCAGAGACCGGATGGTCTCCGCAAAGATGGAGGCTCCACCGTCAGCCAGGTCATCCCGGGCGACGGAGGTTACGACACAATGACGCAGGCCCATCTGCTCGGCGGCTTCCGCCACGCGCTCCGGCTCCTGCAGATCCAGCTCCGTGGGCAGGCCCGTATGGACGGCGCAGAAGCGGCAGGCCCGGGTGCAGATGCTGCCCAATATCATAAAGGTAGCCGTCCGGTTGGCCCAGCATTCGTGAATATTCGGACAACGGGCTTCTTCACAGACGGTATGCAAGGTTTTGGTTCTCATGAGCCGCTTCAGTTCCGTGTAGTCTTCACCTGCGGAAAGCTTGATTTTCAGCCATTCCGGCTTGCGCAGGTACGATTTCGTGGCCATATGCCAAGGATCCCTGCCTTTTAGCTGGATTTTTACCATTATAGCATGAAAATGCCGTTTTCACCTATTCCGCACGGGGGACTTGTCCGCCTTATATCCAAGCCCTATAGGCAGTCAAGGGGGAAAAACCACCCCTCCCATCATTAGGCACGCTTGGAGGAAGTGTGATAAACTGTACGGGAGAGAAAAAGGAGGAGGAATCGCGTTGGAAACCACTCTGACCATAAAGGATAAGGACCTGAAGCTGGGTCAGGTTCTTCGGGAAATGGGGCGGGTCATGGTCGCCTTTTCCGGTGGAGTCGACAGCACGTTCGTGCTGAAGAGAGCCCAGCAGGAGCTGGGGGATCAGGTGCTGGCGGTAACCGCCGCGTCCGAAACCTTCCCGAGCCGGGAGTTTGACGCCGCCGTGAAGCTGGCGGAGGACATGGGAGTCCGCCTGCATAAGACGGAAGTGAAGGAGTTCGAGAACGAATCCTTCGTCGCCAACAACCCGGACCGCTGCTACCACTGCAAGACGGGCCTGTATTCCCATCTTCAAACGCTGGCCAAGGAAATGGGCTACGCATACATTCTCGACGGCTCCAACATGGACGACCTGGGCGACTACCGGCCCGGACTCCAGGCCAAGAAGGAGCAGGGCGTCCGCAGTCCCCTGCAGGAAGCGGGCATGACCAAGGAGGAGATCCGTACCCTCTCCAAGGAGCTGGGCCTGCCGACCTGGAACAAGCCGTCGTTCGCCTGCCTGTCGTCCCGGATTCCGTACGGGACCAAGATCGAGCGCTACAAGATCGACCAGCTGGATGAAGCGGAGGCGTACTTTGCCAAGCTGGGCTTCTATCAGGTGCGAGTTCGCCATCATGACAAGATCGCCCGGATCGAGGTGCTGCCGGAGGAGATCGTGAAGGTGCTGGAGCACCGGGATCAGATCCACGACAAGCTCAAATCGCTGGGCTTCCAATACGTCACGCTGGATCTGGCCGGCTACCGGACCGGCAGCATGAACGAGGTGCTGTCCGCCGCCGTCAAACAAAAAGTAAAGGATGCTGCGCCTTGATGGATCTCGATAAATTGTTGAAGCTCGTCCATACCGGGGACCTGAACCCCGAGGAAGCCAAAAGCCATTTGGCCGATCTGGTGAAGGCCAAGGAAGCCCCCGGCGGTGTGGCGGACATGGGCTTCGCCCAGCTGGACCTGGACCGGGAGCGCCGGATCGGCTTCCCCGAGGTGGTCTTCGGGGAAGGCAAGACCGCAGAGCAGCTTCGGGCCATCTTCCTGAAGCTGAAGGAGCACGCAGACCGGGTGCTGGCCACCCGGATCACGCCGGAGAAGGCGGAGGCCGTCCTGGCCGAGCTGCCCTCCGCCAAGTACAACGCCACGGCGCGTACGCTGACGTGGCAGAAGAACCCGCAGCCTCCCGCGGGCAGCGGGTACGTCGCCGTCGTCTGCGCCGGCACCTCGGACCTGCCGGTAGCCGAGGAGGCCGCCGTGACGGCGGAGATGATGGGCTGCCGCGTGGAGCGGGTCGCCGACGTCGGCGTCGCCGGCATCCACCGGCTGTTCGGCCGCCTGGAGCTTATCCGCGGCGCCGACGTCATCGTCGTGGCCGCGGGCATGGAAGGCGCCCTGGCCAGCGTCCTGGGCGGGCTCGTCTCCAAGCCCGTCATCGCCGTGCCGACCAGCATCGGCTACGGCGCCAACCTGGGCGGCATCACCACGCTTTTGGCCATGCTGAATTCCTGCGCGCCCGGCGTCACCGTCGTCAACATCGACAACGGGTTCGGAGCAGGCTACTCCGCCGGCGTCATCTACCAAAACCTGCAGAAGAAGGCGAAATGACCCTATGAAAATCATCTATTTCGATTGCTTCTCCGGCATCTCGGGAGACATGGCGCTGGCGGCCCTGGCGGACGCCGGAGCGGACCGGGAATACATCGAGGAAGAGCTGGCCAAGATCCAAGTGGAGCCCTTCCGCTTAAGCTGGAACCGGGTGAACAAGAAGGGGATCTCGGCGCTTAAGATGGATGTCCACCTGGACGATGCCCATCCGCCGAAGCAGCACCGTTACCACAGCGAGATCGTGGAGCTGATCCTGAAGGCGGGCTTGAGTGAGAGAGCCACCTCCTTCGCCCTGGCCATCTTCGAGAAGATCGCCATCGCGGAGGCCAAGATACACGATGTTCCCGTGGAGCATGTCCACTTCCACGAGGTCGGCGCCATGGATTCCATCGTCGACGTAGTCGGAGTAGCCCTGGCTCTCGATTCACTGGAGGCGGAATCCATCATCTGCTCGCCGGTGCCTCTGGGCTCCGGGACCATCCATATCGACCACGGGCATTATCCCGTGCCGGCACCGGCCACCCTGGAGATGATGCGGGGCATTCCCATCGCCGAGAGCCGCATCCGCAAGGAGCTGACCACACCGACGGGTGCCGGCATCGTGGCCGGCACCGCCACGGGCTTCAAGGCTTCCCTGCCGACCATGATCGTGGACAGCATCGGCTACGGAGCAGGCACCCGGGATCTGCCGGACCAGCCCAACGTGCTGAGGGTCGTGGTCGGCCATACCGAGGCCTATCTGGAGAAGTGGCACACCCACCATGAGCTCCACAAGCTGGAGCACACCCATGACCATGCCCACCACCATCATCACCACGGAGACGGGCATGGACACCATCACCACGATCCGGCCCATGCCGGGTCCGGGCAGGAGCCGGCCCACGATCATGATCATGGACATGGCCACGGGCATGATCACCATCATCACCACAGCCACGAACACGGAAACGATCATGCCCACGAGCATCCGGGCAGCGGTCGGTTCCGGGTCTTGTCCCACGGACATCCGGCGCCCTCCGAGGAAGAGGTTCATCTCTGTGAGGAGAAGGACGCGGAGGGCTGCACCCACCAGCACAAGCACTAAGTGCCGCAACAATGAAGCCCTTCTTTGGAAGCGTCGAGCTGCCAAAGAAGGGCTTCATTATGTTCCATTCGCTATGGCCTGCCCATATAGCGGCTGCGCACCTCGTCGTAGACGTCCTTCAGCGGCACGCCGTACCGCTTGGCAGCCTCCTCGCACTCCCGGAACTCGGGCGCAAATTGGACCGCTTGGCCTTGATGATACCCCACCTTGACGGACAGCACGCCGAACCGGGTCTCGACCTTCTCGAAGCTGCGTCCCAGTCGGTGGCATGCCGTGCGGATATACCGCACGCCGAGCGTCGTCGTTTCGCGGAAGATCACCGTCTCCATCCGCGGCAGCCGGTCCTCGGCCGTCAGGACGTTCAGCATCACGCCGGGACGCCCTTTTTTCATAATAATCGGAATCCAGTAGACATCGTTGGCCCCCTCGGCCAGAAGCAGGTCCGTAATATAAGAAGTCCATTCGGGGTTCATGTCGTCCAGGTTGGCCTGGATGATGATAAGCCCTTCGTCCGTATGCTCGTCCTTGTGCAAGAACTCCACTTTGTTCCCTCCGCCCGTTACCCGGATAAAATGCCATACCCTGAATCATGCTAAGTATAGCACAGATCCCCCCCTTAATCCGATGAAACGACAGGCTCTTCGCACGCACCAACCAGATGAGGAGGACAAAGGAGATGGGACGGTATCATCCCAAACGAAGGCTGGCGGCGGGAGTGCTTGCGCTCGGCATGCTGCTCGGCGCGGCGCCCGCGGCGGCGGAGCCTGCTGTCCAACGTCCGCCAGCAGACGCCGACGCTCCGGCGGCTGCAGCGAAGCCAGCCAAGGCCGTATACGCCGAACGAAAGGCGCTGTTCGACCAGATGAGCGCCATGACCGGGATTCCCTGGTACGACCTGGCGGCGGTGGACCAATATGAACGAACCCTGAATATCGCCAAAAAACGTCCCGCCGGCCCGGGCCTGATCGGGATCTTCTTTACCCCATACGAGTGGGCGGGGCCTGCGAATCCGAATCCGGAAGACCAGGATGCGCGAACCGTCGCCTTGTTCGGCGGAAGGGGCATGGACGGAGATGGAGACGGCAAAGCGGACCGCCATAATGACATGGACCTCCTCCATACCATGACCCGGTTTCTGCTGAAGCATGGAGTAGGTCCCGAGCAGTTCAAGCACGCTCTGATGGAATATTACCGGAATCCGCGGGCCGTGGAGCGGATCCAGCAGTTCTCCCGCCTCTATTCCTCTTTCCAGACGCTGGAGCTGCATGATCATGCCTTCCCGCTGCCCCTCGGCTCGGATTACTCCTACCGCAGCACCTGGGGCGCCAGCCGGGGCTGGGGAGGGCACCGGATCCACGAGGGCACCGACCTGTTCGCCCATTACGGCGTCCCCGTGCGCAGCACCTGCTACGGGATCATCGAGGTCATGGGCTGGAATCCTTACGGCGGCTGGAGAGTCGGGATCCGGGACATCGGCAACGTGTACCATTATTACGCCCACCTCTCCGGCTTCAACAAGCAGGTGAGGGCCGGCGACCTGGTGAAGCCCGGCCAGGTGGTCGGCTGGGTGGGAAGCTCCGGCTATGGCAAACCGGGCACCTCGGGCAAGTTCCCTCCCCACCTGCATTACGGCATGTACCGGGATAACGGAACGGCGGAATGGTCCTTCGACCCGTATCCCCAGCTGCGCCGTTGGGAGCAGGAAGAGCGGCTCAGCCGCAAGAAGAAATAAACGGTTGGCATTCCGGCCCTAGAGGGGCCTGGGTGCCAACCGTTTTTTATTTGGCCTCTGCCGGAGCCGGCGCTTCCGCTGAGCTGCCCTTGATCGTGGCGCCGTTCTGCGACATCTTCAGCTGGGGCAGGGACACGGAAGGCGGCAGCGGCTCGGAGCCTCCGACGGGCTTGCCGCTGTTGTCCATGTAATACATCGGCGTCCCTCCCACTACGAGAACATAGGTCACCGGAATCTCGGTCTCCACGACCTCCGGATCCGTATCTATGGGGATGATGACCGACACCTCCGCCAGCACCTTGATATAGACCTCGACCAGAATCATGTTGATGCCGGCATTTTGCACGCGGGTATTGAGCGTCACTTGGGCGTTGCCCACCGGCGTCAGCCGTACCGGAATATCCGGACCGAAGGAAGCGAGTATGGCGCTGCCCATGGCTTGCCCCAGCGGAATCCGCTCCGGCAGGGTCCGCAGCTGCAGCAGCTGATCCTGGACCGTCTTCACGGTGTCGGAGGTGATGCGCATATGCTCGGCGTAATTCAGCACGAAGCTGGAGACGTTCCCGTTGGAGTCCCGCTGCCACTCGATCAGCTTATCGTAATTGGTGCCCCGGGCCAGATGGTCCGTAATGGCGCTGTTGATGGATTGCGTGGCGATCTGCTTCACCCGGACCTTGGCCAGCTTCATAAGAGGCGGCTTCACGTTCTTCTCCACGAAGATGAAGGACTGCAGCGCAAACAGCATGGTCACGAAGAGCAGCAGGAAGAAGATCCGCTTCCTCCGGCTCCTGCGGGGCGGACGGCTCTGAAAGCGGCGGCCCGACATCCGGTTTCCCCCCTCGGCTCTTGGATTTGTCCCTGTATAGAGCCTATGCCCGGGCTTGGCAAAAAAGAAGCGGCTCAGCTTTCGACACCGATCCGGGACTTAAGTTGTAGTGAATCTCTATCAAAAATGACTCTACTTTTAGATTGATTTCTACTATAATGGGAGAATAACCATATATTATGTCGATGAAGAAGGTGATTATTGATGCTTCCTTACCATTCTGCCGGACACCGCAGGAAGCGGGGAAGGGTGTGGCTCACGCTCGTTCTTCTCTTGTCCCTGCTCGTGCCGGCGCTGCCGCCTCCTCCCGCCTATGCCGAGGAACCGGCGGTTCAAACCATTTCCAATCTGAGCGTCACTCCATCCAGCTCTCAAGCGCTGCAAGCCTCGGGCTATCAATTCACCTTCCAGGTATTGCAGGAGCTCCATCCGGGCTCCGATTACTTCTATGTCGTATTCCCCGATGACTTCGAGGTGCATTCTGCTTCAAGCATCATGATGATGAAGATCAATGGGGGCAATCACGGCGGAGCTTCCTTCCTCCCGACCTACAACGGGCAGGAGTACCAGATCTCCATGCCGACCACGGTATATCCGGGGGATACGGTCACCCTGGAGCTGAACTCCGCCAACGCCATTCAGATCCGTAACCCCGGCAGGCTCAACGATACGGGATCGTACCCCGTCCAGGTGCGGGCCAATGAAGACCCTCCGCTGGAAGCGACCCTTCACCTGGCCTACGGAAGTCCCGTGGACAATCCGGTGCTGACGGTTACGCCAGCCGAGCTGTCCGCAGGCAATACGAACGAGTGGCGCATCGATTTTGGAACCTCCCGTGCTCTCGAGACCGGAGATGTCATTCACCTGACCTTCCCGGCGGGAACGTTCTACAACTTCGATTACGACAACCTGGTCTATGACGATTGGGGGGAAACGCCCGCTTTCCGGCTGAACGGTACAGCTCCTACATACGTCAAACATTCAGGGAATGACATCCTCCTTCCCGTGGAATCCACCCAAAGCGGCACGGCCAATACCTTGGTCATCTCGGAGGAAGCGCTGTACAACCCGGAGGCCGGGTCCTATCAAGCGCTTCTGTCGGTAACCCCGAACAACGGGCCGATCGGGCTCAGCTATACCGTAGTGCCCAGCCGGCTTATGGCGGCAGCCGACAACCCGAAGCAATACGCGTCTAACGTGACTTACACACTGACCTACCGTCCGCGCTCGGTAATCGACGACTCCGGCTCCAAGAGGCTGGTCCTCCAAGTGCCGGAGCACATGATGCTCAATACGGACAACGTGACGATCAATGGCGCACATCCCCAAGCCGTAGGCGAGGATGGAGGCGGAACCTACTACATCAATCCCGCTCCAGGCTCCCTCTTCACTCCTGACGATGCGCTCCCTATGCTCATCGTGCTTCACGGCATGCAGAACCCGCCGGATGAGGAGTTTGTGGAATTCCGCGCCCATTCGGACGGACAGCCTATTGCGGATCTGGCCAAGGTGGCCCTGGTGGAATCTTCCCCGTCCTATAACCCGGCTCTATTCGGCGAATCCTTGGCGGTAAGTCCCACTAGCTATGTGAAGCTCCCCTCGGGCACCGAGAACAATTTCTCCGGTGATTCCCATTTCTCCATTGGGCTGTGGATCAAGCCTGCCAGCACCGGCGGGACCCAGACCCTCTACTACAAGGGCTCCGGCGGAGTAGATCAGCTGGTGACGCAGATCACCCTGAACGAAGGGAAGATTGTCGCGGGTTTGGGTCGCAGCAGTTTTACCGCCGACGCCGATTGGAACACGGTTACTTCCGAGGCCGATGTAGTCCCAGGGGAATGGACTCATGTAGCTCTCAGCTACAACGGGCATAATTTTACCCTCTCAATCAATGGCATTGAATCCGGTCATACCGATGAAATCGAAGCACCCTTCCAGTATTCCTATACTTCCGAACAGCCGGTTTACATCGGCAACGATGCGGAGGGCCTGACTCCGTTCACCGGCCGGATTGATGACCTGCAGATCTTCCATGATTCATTCTACAGCGAGTGGTGGAAGGGCTATATGTATAGCGGAGATATGGGTTATAGTGCACCCGCGTCCAGATATACGTTCGAAACCGCTCAGAGCGGCGGGGTTCTCGCGGATTCCACGGGAACCCGGCATGCGGTGTACGTCACCGGAGCCGCGTATCCCACCGCAGACTATCACGTCGTGAAGAACATCCCCCGCTCCGCCATCCTGCCATCCCTGGATGTCGCGGGAATTACAGGCTACGAGATTGTGGCGAGTCCATCACACGGCACCGCTGAGCTCACGGATGTGCTAGCCGGCACCTTCTTGTATTCCCCCGCGGCGGATTATACTGGAACGGACTCGTTCCTGTACAAAGTCAACGGAGCAGACGGGGCTGCCGCCGAAGGCAGGATCGTCCTGAAGGTGGAGGAGAACCGGCACGGCACGGATTCCACCAACGCAGATCTGGCTTTCTTGAGCGTGAACGGCTACAGCCTCCCGCTTTCCCCGGCAGAGACCGTGCTCAACTGGAATGTGCCTCCGGGAACGTTCCGTGCGCTGATCCAGGCTTACGGAAATTTCGACCAGGAGGTTACCGTCGGACAGGAAACCATTACTCCCTATTCGGGCAAGGACTGGGATCTGACCGAAACGGACAATCCGGTTCCGATCACGGTGGATTCTTACGATCATACCGTTCAGAAGCATTACACCCTGAACATTCACATCGCAAGCTATGCCGAGATCATGGAGCAAGCCTTCAACACCCTGACGGAGAGCGCCATTCTCGGCTCCAACACCGGATTGTCCCAGGTGACCGGGAATTTGAGTCTGCCCAGCTTTTGGTCGAACGCCTCTGTGACCTGGACCAGCACCAATCCCGGGTATCTGAGCCCCTACGGCATTGTCAACCGGCCGGCAGCCACGGCGTCGGACGTGAGCCTTATTCTGACTGCCACCTTGACCGCGGGCGGTGAGAACCGGACGAAGACCTTCAATGTCACAATCAAGAAGCAGGACGCTCCGGTGGTTACCGCCCCGGTCATGGAAGCTCTCTACGCAGGCTCCAGTGCGAATTCGCTTACGGCATTGGCAGCAACCGGTCTCCATCGCTACGCCATGACGGTAACCGGCAGCACCTACGTGTACCTCTCGCCGGCAGCCGCGGACGCCATTATCTATGTCGGAGGCCAGAGCTTCACGGGCGCTCCGGTTGAAGTGGCGCTCCTTCCGGATCAATTGAACACCATCGCCATAACACTTAGTCACCCTGCTGATCCGAGCGTGTACGAAGTGTATTTCGTAGAAGTCACTCACGTAACTCCCGGAACCGCACCGGTGGTGACCGGAGCCTCTTACGGCGGCAGCACCTTCCCGATCAGCGGCTCTGGCATCCATGCTGTGGTGCCCGCCGGGGATTATCCTGCGCTCTTCACCATTGAAGGCACCTTCTCCGGCAGCCCCTTGACCATAACCGGCGCATGGACCGGCACGGATTCGGTGACCCAGCTGGTGTACGGCGGCAACACACTGACCGTGCCCTTCCATAACGCCGAGACGTCGGTTTCCTTCACCGTACACGGATCGGCGAGTATCTATCAGCTCGCTGTCACTCCGCAGACGACCCCGCCGGCCCAGGAGCCCGTCTTGACCACCGCCATCCTGGGGGCTAACGGAATGGACTTGACGCTGTGGTTTGACCGGGATATTACTGGCTTGGATCCGTCCAAGCTCACGATAACCTCCGGAACGAACCAGGTTCTCTTCCAGTCCAGCGGCATTGCCGCTTCGAACCCCCGCACGGTGAAGGTAGTGCTCCAAGCACCGTTGTCTTACGGACAGAGTCTACGGGTGCTTCTCCAGCAGGGAACGGTAACCTCTAACGGGCAAGCGAATCCGCTGGCGGACAGGCAAGCCATCAACCTGAGCATGTACACCGGAGGCACCGCTGAAGTGAAACTGGACATTGCCAAGCTGGCCGATCCCGCCGTGAATTGGGCCAATGTTCCTCCCGCCGTCATCCGGGAAGTGCTGAACAGCATCGCTCCCCGGTTCCGGACGCTTCCGAGCCCCCATTAATGCTGACACCCGGATCAAGGGATCCGGGTGTTTTTTCATTCCGCTATGAATCGTTCGGCGGTTTCCAGTGGAACCCTAATCCTTAGGGCTTATTTTGAAGATTGACAGGAAACCAGATGGTGTCCTATAATGCTAATAGGAAACCAAATGGATTCATATCGAAGGGCAGGCCGAGAATGATGGACGAGCAAGAAATCCTGAAGAAGCTGCGCTGCAAAGCGGAACGGGCCACTGCCCTGAACGCCCCGGAGGGCTACGGGCTGGGGCTGGGCTCCGGAACGGAGGGAGCCTATGGCTTCGTCCTGCTGTATGTCCGCAACAGCGGAGAGCTGAATGAGTGGCTGCCGAAGACCCTTCCCATCCTGGAGGATGATGCGGTCTTCTGGATCTGTTACCCGAAGAAGACCTCCAAGAAGGTGGAGACGGATCTGAACCGCGACGTCATGTGGGAGCTGGTCGCCGGACAGAGTCCGTACCGGCCCGTTAGCAATGTGGCGCTGGACGAAGCATGGTCCGCTCTCCGATTCCGCCACGAAGACAAAGTGAAGAGCAGCAAATAACCGTGACCGGCTCAAGCCGGAACGGATCACAAAGGAGAATGCACCATGGCCAACACCGCCAACCAACTGCCCGATATCCGTCAAACCCAGGTTTTCAACGCACCGATTGAGAAGGTCTGGAAAGCCGTCTCCACCTCCGAAGGGCTCTCCGCCTGGTTTATGCCGAACGACCTGGAGCCGGTGGAGGGGCACGAATTCCAGCTGAATGCCGGACAGTTCGGCATGTCCCCCTGCAAGGTGACGGAGGTGAATCCTCCCCGCCGCCTGTCCTTCAAGTGGGGCAAGGACTGGACCTTGACCTTTGAGCTGGAGGATCTTGGCGGCAAGACGGAGTTTACCCTCATCCACTCCGGCTGGTACGAGGATCAAGTGACCGAGTTCGGCGCTCCTCACAAGATGGTGCGCGGCAACATGGAGACGGGCTGGACCGGTATCGTCGCCAAGCTGGGTACCTACCTCGGAGCCTGACCCTCTATGGGCGAACCGAAGCACGACGTCTTCCAAGCCATCGCCGATCCCACCCGGCGAAGTATGCTGAAGCTGCTCGGCGAGCATGAGGAGCTGCCCGTCAACTCCATCAGCAGCCGGTATCCGATGAGCCGCACGGCCGTGTCCAAGCATCTGCGCATCCTGGCGGAAGCCGGACTCGTCAAGGAGCGCAAGGCGGGCCGCGAGACCCGGTTCCGGCTGGAGCCGGAGCCACTCCGGGAGCTGAACGATTGGCTCGCCTACTTCGAACGCTTCTGGGAGAACAAGCTGTCCATGCTGCGTCATCTGGTCGAATCGGAGGATTCCCCGGACGGCAGCACGCCGGAATAACACAAGGAAGGAGCCCGCAGACACGGGCTCCTTCCTTGTGTTGATTTATTGGGATTGTGACCCTTGTACGCCCGCCGGCTCGCGGACGCAGGCCGACAAGCCGATCCGAAGCTCCCGGATCTCCTGCGCCAATAGCGCCGCCACTGCACGCGCCCCCCGCTCCGTAAAATGGGTGTGGTCCGTGCCGTTCACGGATACCATGAAATAGGTCCTGGCCTCCTCGAACCCGACGGCCGTCCAATGCTCCAGACTCCGCTCCATGAGGTCGACCAGCGGCACCTGTTCCTCCTCCGCCAGCTGCTTCATCGTCCGGCAATAGTCCGGGAAGTCGTTCACGAACTGTCCCCCGTCCCAATGAAGCCGGGCAACAGGCGTGATCAAGAGCGGATGGGCCCCTCGTTCCCTCGCGGCCTGAATATACTGCTTCAGATACCCTTTATATTCCTCGAACGGCTCGGTATACCGCTCCGGCTTCTCCTTGGTGGAATCATTGTGACCCATCTGAATGAAGAGCCAATCCCCGGGCGCCATCTCCTCCCGGATCGCCTCCAGCCGCCCTTCGACGATGAAGGACTTGCTGCTCCTGCCCCCGATAGCCCGGTTGACGATTCGGACGGACGGGAGAAGGTCCTCTCCCAGGAACATGCCCCACCCCGCCAGAGGAGCGGATGCCTCGTCGTAGTTCTGACAGGTCGAATCGCTGGCCAGGTATAGAGTAACCGTATTCATACGCGCACCTCGACGGCATTCGACGTGAAGACCGTGCCATCCGGCTCCCTTAACGGCAGCCCCAACCTGATATTAAGGCCTTGTTCCGTCGGAATAACCGCCTTCCCGCCGTTCATAGGCTCCACTCGCCTGTTCTTGCTTTCCCTTTTCATCCGAAATCCCCTCCGAATACAAAAGTATGCAGCCTGTCCCTGCCGCCTGCTTTCCTTCCACAGCTTAGCACCGGCTGGTCTTTCGGGCAATCCGTATTTTTTGATCCGAGGGCTGGAGGGAATTGGACTCTTTTGTACGATTTGGACTATTCCGGTGCAAGATGCTCTGTTCGCACCGTACGATCGATGGGTTCTCCTCAGCCGGAGTTCAAGGTGTCCAATGAAAACCATGTCGATATAATTGGACTACAAGCGGGCTTCAGGAGTACCGAAGCCCCCTGCGTAATGCCGGTAACAAAGGGAATGTGTACTTTGACACACTTTGTTCAAACCTATATACCGGCCGATTTTCCTTTGCTATGATACCGACTGTCGGTATTTATTCCGGACGTAAATGCCGGCGAATCATCCCAAAGGAGTGAACGGTACACATGCTTCAGCTATTTAGGAATACCAGCCGAAAGGCCATCGCTCTCGCCACCGCAGGGCTGCTCATCGCCAACACCCTGCTGGCCGGAGCGGCCGCAACGGCAGCCTCGGGCGACTTCATCACCTCCGCCCAAGCGTCGCCCTCCACTGTAGCCCCTGGCTCCTCCACCACGATCACCACCACCGTGCAGGCCCCGGAATCCACGACGGTTCTCGTGGATATGGAGATTTTCGACTCTGCCTACAAGAAGGTGTACCAAGCCTTCACCGATCATATCCCGGTGACCGCCGGTACGCCGAAGAACGTACCGTTCGTCTGGAATGCGCCCGCCGATCTGCCTGAGGGCAGCTACATCATCAGCATGGGCGTCTTCGGCGAAAGCTGGAGCACCATGCACAAATGGCATGCAGGCGCCGCCACCTTCACGGTTAAGAAAGGCGAAGGCACTCCTTCCGTAACGGCCGTCGCCACCACTTCGCCGGATAAAATCAAAATCGGCTCCTCCATCCATGTCGAGGCTTCGGTCACCTCCAGCGTCTACACCGACGCCTTGGTGGAGCTCACCGTCCTCCGTCCGGACGGCACCCAAGCCGCCGTCTTCCCGTTCAACACTTCCCTTCCCGCCGGACAGGCGAAGAGCGTCTCCTTCGATTGGAAGGCTCCTGCCGGAGCGCCGCTCGGTCTGTATCAAGTGAAGTTGGCTGCGTATAAGCCGGACCGTTCCCAGACCTTCGGCACGAAGCAAGGCATTGCCAGCTTCACGGTGTATTCCGACACCGTACCGCCGCTGCCCGTTCCGGAAGGCATCACGGCTGTCCCCGGCGAAACCTCCGTCGCCTTGAAGTGGTCTCCGGTATCCGGCGCCACGGCCTATGAGGTGGAAGCGGACGGTGCAGTCACGCACGTCACCTCCGCCTCCTTCACCCATAGCGGTCTCCTTGCCGACACCGCCCACACGTACCGCGTCCGCGCCAAGAACGACCTGACGGCCAGCGCTTGGAGCACTGCCCTTCCCGTAAGGACACTGAAGCCGGCAGCGGCAGGCATCAAGGTTATTACGAAGAACGGCACCTCCGCCAGCACCCAGATGATCACGCCGGAGCTGGAGATCGTCAATACCGGCACCTCCGCTGTGAAGCTGTCCGACCTGAAGGCCCGCTATTACTTCACCATTGACGGCGAGAAGCCGTTCACCATCGGCTTCTGGACCACCACCGCCAAGGAAACGGTCAAGACCGAGTTCGTCAAGATGCCGATCCCTTCCGTCCTGGCCGACTATTACCTGGAGATCAGCTTCCCGAATAGCACCGCTGAGCTGAAGCCCGGCTCCAAGGTAGGCGTCTACACCTGGATTAACAAGAACGATTGGAGCTCCTTCGAGCAGACCGGAGACTATTCCTTCGTCAATAACGGCTCCGCCGCCGACAATCCAAAAGCCACCGGCTACCTCGCTGGCAGCCTGGCCTGGGGCAAGGAGCCCGTGCTGCTGAACCTGCCCCCGTTCCCGGGCCATCTGACCGCCGTTCCCGCCGACACCTCCATGGCCCTGACCTGGGATGCCGTACCCGGCGTTACCAGCTATGAGCTGTCTGCCGACGGAGAGATCATCACCGGCCTGAAGACACCCTCGCATACCGTCAACTATCTGCGTCCCGGCACGCTGCACACCTACAAGATCCGGTCCGTCCAGAACGGTACCGCCAGCGTATGGAGCGCTCCGGTCACCCTGAAGACCACCGGCCAGCAGCAGCTTCCCGCTCCCTCCAACGTCAGAGCCAAGGTGGCCGACGGCACCGTGACCCTGACCTGGCAGGCGTTGACCGAGACCATCACCGGCTATGACGTGGAAGCCGACGGCACGGTCATTGCGGCCGGTACCGGCACCAGCTATACCCAGAGCGGCCTGGAGGCCGGCTCCAACCATACGTACCGCGTCCGCGCCAAGGACGGCACCACACTTGGCCCCTGGAGCTCCGCTGTGAAGGTGAACCTTCCGCGGGTTCCGACCGGTCCCTTCGACGTCACCTTCACCATCGATACCTCGGCCGAACGCGCGCCGATCAGCCCTTATATCTACGGTACCAATGACGATCTGTCCGGCACCGAGAACTGGAAGTCCCGCCGGATGGGCGGCAACCGCCTTTCCACCTACAACTGGGAGAACAATGCGTCCAATGCGGGCGAGGATTATTTTGAACAGAGCGATGACTATATCGCACGGTATTACGGCGGCATCCCCTGGGGCGGCCCCACGAACGAGCCCGGCATCGGAGCAGCCGGCTTCCATCAGAAGTCCCTGCAGTACGGCGCCTACACCCTGACCACCGTTCCGATTGCCGGCTATGTGGCCAAGGATAAGAACGGAACCGTCACCGAATCCGAAACCGCGCCCTCCAACCGTTGGGTGCCGGTGAAGGCCTTCAAGGGCGGCCCGCTCAGCCTGACTCCGGATCTGAACGACAATGCCGTCTATATCGACGAATTCGTCAACAACATGGTCCACCGCTTCGGTCCTGCCTCCGGCTCCACTGGCGTCAAGGGCTATGCCCTGGACAATGAGCCGGCTCTCTGGAGCACGACGCATCCGCTGATGCATCCAGGAAAAACCGGCGCCGCCGAGGTGCTGAACAAGGGCATCGACGCCGCCAAAGCCATCAAGAGCGTGGACCCGACCGCCGAGGTCTACGGTCCGGTTGCTTACAGCTTCGACGAGATGTACAACATGCACGCCGCCAACGACTGGGAGCAAGTGAAGGGCAACTACGGGTGGTACGTGGACTATTACCTGGATAAGTTCCGCGTTGCCTCGGAGCAGAACGGCAAGCGTCTGCTGGACGCTTTCGACATCCATTGGTATCCGGAGATCTCCGCCGGCGGCTACCGCATCACCGACAGCCAGTCCAACAGCTCCCTCGCTGCGAACAAAGCCCGCATGCAGGCTCCACGCTCCCTCTGGGATCCGAGCTACACCGAGGACAGCTGGATCGGCACCTGGTTCAGCTCCTATCTGCCGGTCATTCCGCGGCTTCAGCAGTCCATCGACACCTACAACCCGGACACCAAGATCGCCTTCACCGAGTATAACTACGGCGGCGAGAACAACGTCTACGGCGGTATCGCCAACGCAGACGTCCTGGGCATCTTCGGTAAGTTCGGCGTCCATCTGGCCACCTTCTGGAAGATGTTCAACACCGTGAAGGACGCCACCTATATTACGGCTGCCTTTAATCTGTTTACCAACTATGACGGCCACAAGTCCGGCTTCGGCGACATCAAGGTGAAGGCCGAAACCTCCGACATCGAGAACAGCTCCATCTATGGCTCCGTCTTCCAGGACAACGAAGGCAAGCTGCATCTGATCGTGCTGAACAAGAACAATGACTTCGAGATAAACGGCACGTTCAAGCTGGCCGGCGGCAAAACCTACAAGACCGCCAAGGTCTATGCCTTCGACGAGAACAGCCCGGTCATCACCGAGCGCCAAGGCGTGGCCAGCATCGAGAACGGCACCTTCACCTACAAGCTGCCGAAGCTGACCGCCGCCCACATCGTCTTGTCCGAGTAACCCCTCGGTCGGGGAGCCCTCCCGCCGGGTTAACCAAAAAGAGCTTCAAGCCTCCTGTAGGCTTGAAGCTCTTTTTGTCCCGGCGCAGCGGCCTTACCGGTCTGCTTGGACTTGGTTGCGCCCGTGCTCCTTGGCCCGGTAGAGGGCCATATCCGCTTTGGCGACCAGCGCCTCCGGACCGGACAAGGGCGTGGGAATGACGCTGGCGATGCCCAGGCTGGCGGTCAGCACCTGATTGGGCGAGCTGCGGTGGGGAATTTCCCGACGCTCCACCGCGCTTCGGATCTGCTCCGCCACCACGGCCGCACCGGCTTCGTCCGTATCCGGAAGCAGCACCGCAAACTCCTCCCCTCCGTAGCGGAAGACCATGTCGCCCGCCCGCTTCACCTCGTCGCTCAGCAGAGCAGCCGTCACCTTCAGACACTCGTCTCCGGCCTGATGACCGTAGGTGTCATTGTAGCTCTTGAAGAAATCCACATCCAGCATAATCATGGACAACGGCTTGGAGCCCCGGGCGGCCCGGTGCCATTCCCGGACCAGCACTTCGTTGAAGTGGCGCCGGTTCGGGATACCGGTGAGCCCGTCCATGGTGGACAGCTTGTGCAGCTCCTGCTCCAGCCGCTTGCTCTGGGTAATATCGGTGGTGGAGACCAGCACGCTGGTCAGCTCGCCCTTGGCGTCAAGCATTGGGGTGGAATTGTTGGAGTGCACCCAGCGGGTCCCGTCCTCTGCCTCGAACACCACCTCCACGCCATTGACCGGCTGCAGCGTCCGGGAGACCCGGGCGAAGGGCAGCTCCTCGCTGGGGAAGGGCTTTCCCTCCAGCGTATAGATTTTCCACGCAGCATCATTGTAGAAGCGCCGGGTCAGCTCCTCCCGCGGCACGCCGTACATTTCCTCCGCCTTGCGGTTGGCGAAGGTGAACCGGCCCTCCGTATTGATCAGCATGATGGCGCTAGGGGTAGTCTCCAGCACCTGCGACAGATGCTCCTGGTTCACCCGGAGCTCTTCCTCCAGCTTCTTACGGGCGGTAATGTCCCTTACATAGATGGACAGGCCTTCTTTTCGAGGGAAGATACGGGTTTCGTACCAGCCATCCAGGAAGGGATAGAATTCCTCCACCACAAGCGACACCTGATTCTGCACGGCACGGTGGTACTCCTCGTGCAGGCGGGTGCCGATGATCCGGGGCATCTCCTCCCAGATCACCCGGCCGATCAGCCGCTCCTGGGACTTCCCCAGAATCCGCTCGGCCATCTGGTTCACATAGGTGAACCTCCAATCCTTATCCAAAGCGAAGAAGGCGTCGGTAATGCTCGAGAGTATATCGGTAATACGGGTGTTGCTTTCAATGAGCTCCCTCTCCATGGCCATCCGATCGGTGATATCCCGGGAGACGGCCACCACCTCGTACTGGTGCCCCCTCTCACCGCGGACGATCCGGGCCGTGGTCTCCAGCCAGATGAGTGAGGCATCCTTCCGGTAGAACTGATAGCGGAGCGTATAGAACCTGCTCTCTTCGCGGCGGGCGGATTCCAGCGCCTCCCGGGTCATTCGCAGCAAGTCGCTGTGGTAATCCGGATGGACGAAGTCCAGCACCGGCCGGCCCGTCATCTCGTCGTTCCGGTACCCCAGCAGATGCAGGCTGGCCTGGCTGACATACCGGTACGTCAGGTCCATATCCACCCGAGCGATCATATCCGTGGAATTCTCCGCAATGAACCGGTGCAGCTCCTCGCTCTGCTGAACGGTGGCCTCCAGATGCAGCCGATCCGATATATCCCGGAAAATCACCATAACGGCATCCCTGCCGTTCAAGCTTATATAGGCAGCCGTACTTTCCACTTGGATGACCTGATCGTCCAGCCTTACATACCGGCGTGCCTCCGGCGCCATCGCGCTGCGGTGAAGCTGCAGCTCCCGTAACCGAGCCTTCACCAGCTCCAGGCTGGATTCATGGATGATGGAGATTACGGGTTTTCCGATGAGCTCCTCGGGGGATGAGGCGCCAAGCAGACGGGCTCCGGCCGGATTGATCAGCACGATGACGCCTTCCGATTGGATCAGGATCCCATCCGGGGAGGACTCGATCATCGTCCGGTACCGCTCCTCGCTGTCCTTCCACTGTCCGTTCATGTACTGCAGCTCATCCATCTGCCGCGATACCGTCGCGGTCATCTCGTTGAATGCGGCCAGGATCTCGTCCGTTTCGGCGGAGCGGAACATGCCGTCCTGCAGCCGGATGACATGACGGTAGTCCCCATTCATGATGGCCACCGCACTTTCCGACAGCAGCCGCAGGGTAATTCCCATCCGCTTGGCGTACCACAGCAGGGCGGCCATGCAGAGGAAGAAGATCAGCATCAGGATGCCGGCGAAGGACAACATGGTCCTATAGACGGGATTCATCACTTCATCCCGGCTGATTTCCGCCAGCAGCTGGAACTTTCCCTCTGCGACGGACACGGCTTCGCCCCATGCTTCCTCCCCATACCGGTCCTTATAAAAATCGCTCACCGGCAGCCCTGCCCGTGCGAACCGGAACAGCTCCAACTGCTCCAAGCCGGATGCCGCCGCCGGATCGTCAGAAAGGACCCTGCCTTGACCGTCCATCAGATACATGCGGCCGGTTGCGCCGAACCGGAAGGACGACAAGGTCTGCATGACAGTTTCCCGGGAGACGAAGCCGGCCACCATCCCCTTGAACTGCTCCTCCTCCAGGACAGGGGCAAGGAAGACGATCGATCCCTCCATACCGGCCGCGCCGTCCTCGAAGCCAATGACCAACGCCTTCCCTTCCTTTGCCGCAGCAAACAGACGGCTCTGCGAGTAATCTTTTCCCGGCTCCCCCTGTGTCACCGCCTGAGCGGCTCCGTAACGGTTGATGAACACGAGATTGGCGAAATAGGGCTTCAGCTTGCCCACCGCATTCAGATTCTGCTGGATCGACGCAGGGTTATCCTGTTTCTTGAAGCTTTGCAGCGAAGCCAGGCTCTGCACGAAATCCGAATTCACCCGGAGCCACTCCTCGAAGGTATTCCGGTGGATCGCCAGATTCTCCTCCAGAGTCTTGCGCGCCTGTGATTTGCTGCCGTAATGGATGATCCAGAGATCGGCGGCCACATTCGCGGCGGCGAAGATGGCGAAGAGAATCAGGAGCGCCTGGAGCAGCTGCTTTTTCAGAGACTTATGGGTGATGATGAAGTGGTTCAAGCTGCGTGCCCTCCATGTAAGAATCCTGTATACCATAATTCTACATAAACCCACATTTCCCTCCACAATAATAGGAAAAGACACCCTGCATTAAGGCAGAATGTCTTGATGAATCTAGTTCTATATCCCTATATATCGGCCGGCCATGGGTTCCAGCTTCAAATACTCGAAGAATCTCTGGATTTCCATATCCCAGAACGCCCACGTATGGCCGTAGCCTTCCGGCTCGTGATACGAGTAGCTGTATGGGTTGCCCTCCAGGCTTTCGAAGAAGCCCTTTACGATATGGTTCAGGTCCAGCCAAGGGTCCTCGCCGCCGCAGGCATGATACACCGCCGGCACCGGCCCGCCTGTCTTCAGAGCTTCCCGGCCCAGATGCTGCAGGTCATGGTCGGTTCCCCGCATCGGGCCATCTCCGAACAGCATGATCCGCTCCTTCGCCTTCGGCGAGCCGTCGTTCTGGAACGGGACATCCGTCTTATCCCCCGCGGAAAAAGCGCCGATCGCCGCATACCGCTCCGGTCTCGCCAGCCCTGTCCGCAGACAGCCATAGCCGCCGTTGGAGAACCCGGCGATGTAATTGTCGGCTCTGTCGGGGGACAGGCGCGGGAACAGATGGCGCAGAACCTGTGGCAGCTCATCGGCCAGATACGTGAAGAATGCCCCGCCGTGCACCATGTCCACGCAGCAGGACTGCATCATGCCGGGGATCACCACCGCTATGCCGTATTCGAGGGCGTACCGCTCGATGCTGCTCATCCGCAGCCACGCGGTGGCGTCACCGGAGCCTCCGTGCAGGAGCCACAGCACCTTCAGCTTGCCGTCCCCGGTATAAGGCTGCTTCTCCTGAGGCAGGAGCACGTTCACTTCCATCTCCATGCCGAGGGCCTCGGAGAACATGTGCGTTTCGATCAGCGCCATGCCGCACCGCTCCTTTCCTCTGCCTTGCGAAGGGGCAATCTCCGGATGACCTGCTCCAGTTGGCGGTCCCAGTGGGTCCAGGTGTGGTCACCCGGACCTTCCTCGTAGACGAGCGGCAGACCCAGCCGCTCCGCATGCTCCTTAAAGCGGAGATTCTCCCCGTACAGGAAATCCTCGGTCCCGCACCACATGTACAGCTCCGGCTTCGATTCGGGCCGGGCGGCAAGCCGCTCCGCCGCCGCGAACAAATCGTCGGCTCCGCCTCTTATTCCGCTGCGGTCCCCCCAGATGTCCGCGGCCAGCTTAGGTGCCAGGCGGTCATAGGTGGCCTCCGTATCCATGGCACCGGACAAACTGTATGCGCCTGTGAACCGCTCCGGCGCCCGAAGTCCCGCCTTCATGGCCCCATAGCCTCCCATGGAGTTGCCCGCGATGAACCGGTCCTCCCGGGCCGGGGACAGCGGGAACATTCTCTCGCATACCGCCGGCAGCTCCTCGCTGATAAAGCGGAAGTAATCCCGGCCATAGGCCATATCCGTGTAATACCCCAGATGCCCTGCCGGCATCACGACGGCGAGGGGAAGCCCCTCGGTATAACGCTCCACTGCCGTCCGGCGCATCCAAGCGGTATGATCATCGCTTCGTCCGTGCAGCAGGTACAGCGTTGCGTAGGGACCGGGGTCAGCGGGCTTACGGTAGCCCCCCGAGACATGCTGGGGTACCAGCACCTCCATCGGCACCGGCATCCGCAGCGCTTCAGAGTGGTAGTGAACGTGCAGCCAAGCCATATCTTCATCCCTCCTGCGATCTCCATTTCACCCTCCTAGAGTATCACCAATCGTCACGGAACAACATGCACGAATTGGAAAAAGCAAAGAGCATCCCTCATGGAAGGGATGCTCTCGAGGCCGGTATCGGCTATACCTGGCTTGTTGCCGCTTAGATGCCTTTGCCTTGCGGAGCCGCACCGCCGGCGCCAGGGGCCTGGCCTCTTCCGCCGTTCATGCCGCCGCCCATCCGGTTGCCGCCTCCCATGCCGCCATGTCCGCTGGGTGCCGTCGTCACTCCGGATTCATTCAACCAGGTAACCGAGCTGGCCAGTTTGAAGCTGACCACTTTGGAGGCATCCTTAACGGATGCATTCTGATACAGCCCGTCGGTTAAGGTGCCGGTTGCGGTTCCGCCTGTATACAGGGTGTAGGAACCGTCCTTTACTAGGCTCGGCGAGGTGATCACCACGGTCTGGAACGGTTTGGCCGGGGCAACCGCCGCCACCACTTGATCCTTGCTGTCCTTCACGGTCAAGAGGGTTCCCGCCTTCTGGACTTGAGAGAAGCTCATCGCCAGCGAATATTGGGTGGAGGAGGTGGAAGGAGCTTGGGCCATCCCTGAGCTGCCGGCTGCAACCAGGAAGCCTCCGGTCATCTGGAAGTCACCGTCATAATCAATGGCTCCGTTCATGCTTTCGGTTGGTCCGCTGACCACAACCGTGCCGCCGGACATGGTCATAGAGCCGTTGGAATCAAGTCCATCCCCGAGGGAGTTCACGTACAGGTATCCGCCTTTCATGAATACCTTGGCTCCGCCCGATGCCTGGCCTTGTGCGGTCGTGCCGCTGGTCAAGGAAGCCGTGCTGCCGTTGATCCCGTCATCGCTCGTTACCAGACGGGTCTCACCGCCCTCGAAGGTGATGACCGCACTTTCGATGCCTTCATAGCTCTTCGTGATGTTGACCTTGCCGGCCTGCACCGTTATCGAGCTGTCTCCATGCAGGCCGTCGTCCCCGGCAGCGATGGAGAGATCCCCACCGGACACCTTCACATTGACGCCGTGCACCGCATCGTCGGCGGAGTCAATCTTGAAGGTGCCTCCGGCGATGGTCAGATCATCGCCTTTGATGCCTTTGGCGCTTTCCGTTTCCGTAGCGGTCGTGGCGGTTTTCGCCTGCGGAGCGTTCCGCCCCGGCTGCATATTGTCGTTGACCTTCTGCGCTGCCTTGGCGCTACCGCCGCCCGTTACCAGCGTATACCGGCCATCGGACACCAAGAGAGCAGTTTGGGCTTGAATGCCGTCATTCCCGGCTTGGATGTCGAAGGTGCCGTTCTGCAAGGCGATAACGCCTTTGCCCGCCTCCTGGTCGTTGGTCGATTTCATGCCGTCGCCACTAGCCGCTATGGTCAGCGTGCCGTTCTGAACCGCCAGGAGGTCGCGGCCGATCAACCCGTCGTCAGCAGCTTTAACGGTGATGCTACCGCCTGTAATCTTCAGGTCATCCTTGCTGACGACGCCGTCCTTGTAGTTGCCGTTTACGGTCAGCGATCCTGTCCCGTTTATGGTCAGGTCCGCTTTGCTGTACAGAGCCGCTGTCGGCGCATCCTCTCCGGTGCTGGAGTAGGTCTTGGCGTCCGTCAGTGTATTCTTCGTTCCCTCCGGCAGACTGATGACCGCTTTGGACGCCTTCGTGATCACGAGAGGGGAACCGGTGCTGCTGGCCAGCTCGGCTCCGTTCAGCACAAGCCGTACGGTGCCTTTGTCTTGCAGATCCACAACGATCTGGCCGTCCGTAAGCTTGCCGCTTAATACATACGTCCCCGGGAGCATGATAGTCACCTTGTTCTTATCCACCGTAGCGCCGGTGCCCTTCAGCGCGGCGGTCGTATCCTTCAGCTCGATATAGTTCGGGTTGCTGTCCTTCCAGTCGGTATAGGCATCCTCCTTGTCGTAAGTAACGGTCACGTTCGCGCTGGTCCCTGCGGCTGTTGCCGACACGGTCTTGTTGGCTGCGGTGGACGCTGCCGCGGCAGTTGCTGCTGCCGGAGCTTGGGAGGATACGATAGCGGTGTTGGGAGCCGCGTTGCTCTGGCAAGCCGCCAGAAGGGCCGCACTGGCAACCAGCGTTACAATTTGCATACTCATGTATTTGTAGTTTTTCATGGGGGATGATCTCTCCTTTGGGAAATGTGCGTGTTAGGGATGGATGGGTAACCTGAACCTTATGGAACCATCATAACCGCCCAACTTGAACCACGCCTGAACCCTGCCTGAATGCTGACTGAAAGCTCGCGAGGCATGCAAGTGATCCGCCTAGCACTTGCCCGTGTGATACGATGTCTTTTAAGGCGGCTATTCGCCTTCATTTCACGAAACCGCTGCATTCGCCCAATTTAAGGCTTCATATCACCTTATTTTGTGACGTCGCTGCGTGGCCGGACATTTCCCGATTCGTTAAGGCGGTGGGCCGCCTTAACTCCACCAAGTCAGCTCACTCTTCCACTTTACGGCTTCAGACCGCCTTATTTTGCGGCACAACAAAGAAGCCCACTGGTCAAAAGACCAAAAGGGCTCGTTTGTGCTTGGCGACGTCCATTCCGCACCTCCACGGCCGCCGAATGGCGGTACTTGCCGGGCTTCGAGCTGCCACGATTAGAAGGTTCGGACACTCTACAGCGTAGGACCTCGCGCACAAAACAAAAAAGCCCTATGGTCAAAAGACCAAAGGGTTCGTTTGTGCTTGGCGACGTCCTACTCTCCCAGGACCCTGCGGTCCAAGTACCATCGGCGCTGGAGGGCTTAACGGTCGTGTTCGAGATGGGAACGCGTGGTTCCCCTCCGCCATTATCACCAAACAGTCAAGGTTTGCACCTTGAAAACCGGATGCGAAATTTTCCGAAAACAATCTTTTGGGTCCCCGCCAAAGTACTCGGAATACGCTTCGTCAGCATATGCTTCACTTTGGTGGGAGTAGGATAAGCCCTCGACCGATTAGTACTGGTCAGCTCCACGTGTTGCCACGCTTCCACCCCCAGCCTATCAACCTCGTCGTCTTCAAGGGGTCTTACATACTGGGAAATCTCATCTTGAGGGGGGCTTCACGCTTAGATGCTTTCAGCGCTTATCCCGTCCGTACTTGGCTACCCAGCTATGCTCCTGGCGGAACAACTGGTACACCAGCGG